>JBMOMI010000121.1:0-8632 GCA_049325235.1 Actinomycetota bacterium
GCGGGAGTAGCCGTAGCCGCCGCGGGTCGGGTCCCGCACGACCGAGCCGTCGTCGAGCTCGACGACCCGCTTGCGCATCTGGTCCACGATCTCGTCGTCGTGGGTGGCCATGACCACCGTGGTCCCGTGTCGGTTGATCCGGTCGAGCAGGCGCATGATGCCGACGGACGTCGTGGGGTCGAGGTTGCCGGTCGGCTCGTCGGCCAGCAGGATCGCCGGCCGGTTGACGAAGGCGCGCGCGATCGCCACCCGCTGCTGCTCCCCGCCGGACAGCTCGTGCGGCAGCCGCCGCTCCTTGCCGGCGAGCCCGACCAGCTCGAGGGTCTCCGGCACGGTCTGCGCGATGTGGTGCCGCGACTTGCCGATCACCTGCAGGGCGAACGCCACGTTCTCGTAGACCGTCTTGTTCGGCAGCAGGCGGAAGTCCTGGAACACCGCACCGATCTGCCGCCGCAGGTGCGGCACCTTCCACGACGACAGGCGGGCGACGTCGCGTCCGGCGACGTACACCGTGCCCCGCGTGGCCTCCTCCTCCTTGAGGACCAGGCGCAGGAACGTCGACTTGCCGGAACCGGACGCGCCGACGAGGAACACGAACTCGCCACGCTCGACCTCGAGGGTGACGTCGTCCAGAGCGGGCCTCGACGTGCGGTCGTAGACCTTGGTGACGTGCTCGAACCGGATCACTGCCGAGAGTCTAGGGGGGCGAACCGGCGCGTCCCCGGCACCGCGGACGTGCGTGTCGCGGCGCCGGGGACGCCGGGCGGCTCAGCGGCCGCCCGCCCCCACCCGGGTCAGGACTGTCCGCGCTCCCTCCTGGCGGCGACCCGCAGGCCGAACCCCATGGCCAGCATCGCGCCGGCCAGCCAGACACCGGCGCCCAGCGGAGCGCCCGTGCGCGGCAGCTTCGTCCCGAGCACGTTCACCTCGGGCGTGGGCTGCGGCTTCTTCTCGATCCTGGTGCCGAGGACGACGGCGACCGGGTTGACCACCACGTTGGACGGCGTCCAGTCGGTGTCGACCGAGCTGGCCCAGCCGCTGTTGAGCACGTCCCCCACGCGGACCGTGCCCGACCCCGACACCGTGACCGGGTCGACGGTGACCTGGAACGTCACCGTGCGGCTCTGGCCGGCCGCGAGGTCACCGAGCGACCACACGATCGCCCCGTCGGTGCCCGGCTCGGTGACGTCGCAGTCGCCGGCCTCGCCGCAGCGTGCCGAGCCCGCGACGTACGTGGTGCGCATCGACTCGCGGTGGTTGACGTCGGTGCCGGGAACGTTGTCCACGACGAGGACGTCGCGCTGGCGCAGCTCCCCGGTGGCCGTGACCCGCAGCGTGTAGGTGAGGGTTTCCCCGGCGACCACTCCGACGCCGGACGCCGGGTCGACCTGCTTGACGACGGTGAGGGCGCCGTTCGGCACGACGTGCACGGTGCTGTCGACCTCGGTGAGGAACGTGACCTCGTTGTCGAGGGCCTCGTTCTGCGGCACCGCGCCGGAGACGGCGGCCCGGTACTCCACGGCCACCGCCCGGCCGGCCGCCAGCGCGCCGATCCGCCACGTGATCGTCGTGACGCCCGACTCGTCGTCCCGGGAGACCGTCTCCACGGTGCCCTCGGGAGCGGACGTCGTCCCGAGGTAGGTCAGCCACGGGTCGAGCTCGTCGACGATCACGGCCTCCTCGGCCGGGATCGGCATGTCGCCGCTGTTGCTGACGCCGACGACGTACTCGATCACCTGGCCCGGCTGCACCAGGGACCCGGACACCGGGGTCGACTCCTTCACCAGGCCGGGCGCGTCGCCGGCACGGACGACGAACTGCTCGGTCTCGTCGCCGCACTCGCCCTCGGTGCCGACGTTCTTGTCGTCGGTGGCGTGGAACGTCGCGACCCACTGGTACAGGCCGGGTTCGAGGCCCTCGTCCCCGACGGGGACCTCCTCGCTCCACGCCTCGTAGGTGCCTTCGGCCACGCGGCTGATCGGCCGCTCCTCGGAGACCAGCACGAGCGTCTCGTCCGTGCAGACGACGTCCTCGTAGACCATGCCGTCGAGGAGCTTGTCCGTGAAGGGGCCGTACAGGGCGAACGACACGGTGCCCGCTGCCGGCTCGGACAGGTTGCGCAGCACCGCCTTGTCGCGCACGACGTCGTTCTCGTCGACGCGAGCCATGTTCGTGCCGAGCGTCTCCGGCGTGACGGCCCGGCCGTCCACGTACGGGGTCGTGGTGAGCTCGGTCTGCAGGTCGACGAACGTCGTGACCGGCAGGTCGTCGCCGGAGGCCGCGGCGGTCAGCTGCACCGGGCCCTTCACCGTCTCGGTGGGCAGGTTGTACCCGGCCGGAGCCCTCGTCTCCTCCCAGAAGTAGGAGAAGCCCCAGTCGAGACCCGTCGCCCGAGCGGTGCCGGCGGTGCCGGTGGTGTAGGTGCCGACCTCGGTGTCTCCGTCGTCGAGGACGCCGTCGTCCGAGCGCCACAGCGTGAACTGCGCTCCGGCGAGCGGGTTCTCGGCGTCGTCCAGCTTGAGCACCTCGAGGGCGCCCTGCTGCCGCCGGTTCTCGACCGTGACGGTCACGGTCTGCCCGGCCGTGACGACGACCTCGTCGCCTCCACCGGGGTAGTCGACTCCGACGAGGGTCCAGCCGTCCGGAACCCGTGGCTCGCTGACGGTGCAGGCGACACCGGCCGGCAGCCACCCCGTCGTGCCCGAGAACGCGTTGCCGTTGTCGAGGGTCAGGGTGCGGTCGTGCCGCTCGCCCTGGCAGTCGAGGCGGACGGTGAACGAGGCGCGCTCGCCCGCGAGGAGCCCGCGCGGGTCCTTCTCGACCGTGACCTTGCCGAACAGCCGCTCGTTGACCACCGTCACCGGCTGCGCCTGCCCGACCGTGCCGGTCTGCTCGGCCGACGAGACCCGCTTGTACCGCGCGGTGTCGATGGCGCCCTCGGTGACCGTGCACGTCAGGCCCAGCGGCTGGGCGTCGGTCTGTGCGCTCTGGCCGTCAGCCAGCTGGAACGTCTCCGAGTAGCCGTTGGCGCAGGCGACCGTGATCGGGAAGGTGTCCGCCGCGTCCTCCGGCGTCTGGCGCTCGACCTCCTTCGCCACGGTCAGCGTCCCCTGGCGGCGCTCGTTGGTCACCGTGATCGTGCCCACCGAGCCGTCGCCGGAGACGGCCTTCGCCGGCTCGACGGAGACCGGCTCGTAACGGCTGGTGTCCCAGCCGGTCTCGGTGAACGTGCACTCGAGGCCGACAGGGACCGGCGCGGTCGTGCCGGTCAGCTTCGGCGTCGTCAGCCGGACGTACTGGTCGTAGTCGTTCCCCTTGGAGTCCGCGCTGGCGCAGTCCACGAAGACCGTGAAGTCGGCGTCCTCGCCCTCGATCTGCGTGCCCTCGATGACCTTCTTCAGGTCGAACGTGTCGTAGAGCCGCCGGTTGGTGACCGTGACGTCCACCTGCTGCGCAGGGGCCTCGACGATCGTGACCGTCGACGGGGAGACGCTCACGCGCTCCCAGCCGGCCGGCACGGTCGGCTCGGTCACCGTGCAGGTCTCACCGACCGGGACGCCGGTCACGGAAGCGGTCCACGTCGGCCACACCAGCTGCTTGCTGCCCTGGAAGTAGCCCTCGCCGCAGTCGATCTCGACGGTGAAGACCGGCCTCTCGTCGTCCGGCAGCTGGAGCATCTGCTTGGTGATCGTGAACCCGCCGCGGGTGCGCGGGTCGACCAGCGGCTCGGTGACCTCGTGGACGCCGCCAGCCGCGCTCTTCGGGACCTCGATCGGACCGTAGGGGTTCGGGCTCATCAGCTCGTAGCCGTCCGGCGCCGAGACCTCGTAGACGTAGTACTCCTCGCCCCAGGTGAGCCCGGACCACTCGGCGATCCCGTCGGCGCCGCTGACGGCCTCCCCGCCGACCAGCACGTCCTGGCCCGGCTCGAAGGTCTCGTCGCCGTCGGACAGGTACAGCCGGAAGACGGCTCCCTGCACCGGGGCACCGAAGTCGTCCTGCTTGACGATGCGCAGTCCGGCCGGCTGCCGCGGGTCCTCGGCCTCGACCGTGACGGCCGTGCCGGCGACCTGCGGGCTCGTGCCGTCGATCTCGATCGGGTTCGGGCTCATGTAGCCGTAGCCGGTGGGAGGCGTCGCCTCGTACAGGTAGTACGTGTAGCCCCACGGGATGTGGTGCTCGGCGGCGCTGAACCGGAGCGTGCCGCCGTCGAGCGGCACGGTGCCGTTGACGTTGAGATCCGGTGTGTCGCCGCCGGTCTGGAGCCCGTCGACCCCGTTGGTCTCCCGCCAGAGCTGGAACCCGCCACCGCTCAGCGGCGTCCCGTCGACGGCGTCCACCTTCTCGAGCTCGACGTCGAACTCCTGGCGCGGGTTGTCGACCGGCATCGTGACGACGACGTCGTCCGTGGTGGGGGCGGTGAAGCCGACGGGGGTCGGGTTCGGGCTCAGGCCGATCGAGTAGCCCGATGGTGCGGCCCTCTCCAGCAGCCAGTACTGCTGCTGCCAGTCCAGACCGGTCCAGGTGGCGATGCCCGCAGCATCCGTCACCAGGGAGCCCCGGTCATCGACGTCCTGACCGGGCTCCCAGACGCCGTCACCGTCGTCCAGGAACAGCGAGAACGCGGCGCCCGCGAGCGGGAAGGTGCCGTCGACTCCCGGGATCGAGCCGGTCTTCTCGACCTGCAGATCCACCGTGCGCAGCAGGTTGTCGAACGTCGGCGTGCCCTCAGGGTTCAGGCTGACGGAGACCTGCTCGGCGGAGTCGGTCGGACCGAGGTCGAAGCAGACCTCCGCGTCCGGGTCAGCCGGCACCCAGCCGGTGGGGGCGGCGGTCTCGGTGATGCACCACGAGCCGCCCTGCAGACCGCCGACGGCGACGACACCGATGGCGCCGTTCCCGTCACCGGAGCCGTTGTCCGTCACGTCGACGGTGCGGCCGTCGGCGAGCGTGACGAGAACCGGGGCGTCGATCCCGTCCGTGGGGTCGGTGTCGTACGCCCACTCGCGCGTCCGGATCAGCCGGAAGGACGCGCCCACCGCGGGGTCGTCGCCCTCGTAGCCCTTGGTGAAGGTGACGTCGCCGAGCACGTCGTTGAAGGCCACCTCACCGGTGCCCCGCGCCGGCGCCTCGACGGTCTGCGAGGCCTGCGCGGGCAGCAGGTAGCCGCTCGGTGGAGCCAGCTCGGTGACCGTGTACTCGCCGGGGAAGGCGGGCGAGACCAGCACGGAGCCGCCCTCGCCGGTCGTCACGACGAGGAACTCCTCGGCGCTTCCCGGCGTCGGGTCGGGTTCGACCATGAACACGGCGCCCTCGCCGCTGCCGTCGCCGGAGACCGTCTTGACGATCTCGATCCCCGAGCAGTCGGACTCGATGTCGATCGGGCCGGAGGCGAGGTCCTTGAGCGTGCCGCCGCCACCCTCGAAGGAACGCAGGTTGATCGTGCTGAAACCGGTGACCGGGCACGTCGTCAACCCGTAGTCCGAGAGGTTCACCGCCAGCTCGACGAAGGTGTTCGCCCGCAGCGTGCCGGCCGGGTTCGCGTTGCCCGAGGAGAAGTAGTCCGTGATGTCCTGGCTGTTGACCGCCACCGAGATCGAACCAGTGGACGTCGGCGGAACCCACTTCGTGCTGATTCCGCTCCACTTCTCGACCGCCGACACGGACAGACCTTGGTTGCCCTTGTCGCTGATGACGATGCGCACGTCTCCGTCGGTGCGTTGCGGGTTCACCACGTCTCGGTTGACGGCTTGGTTCAACTCGACGACGTAGTTCACGGTGCCGGTGTCGCCGCCACCGCCGGTGCTGCCACCGCCGCGGTCGAACCCGAGGTACGCCCACGTGTCGCCGCCGTCGCGCGCGTCGTGAACCAGCACGTTGCCGATGTCGGACTTCCCGGACGCCTCACCGCCGTCCAGGCCCCAGGACGTCGGGTAGGCATCGGACTCGTGGTCCCCGTTGACGAAGCCGGTGGGGTCGGTGGAACCGACACCGTCGCGCACGGCCGGGGCGGTGACGGCGGTCTGCCAGTCGAGCGCCGACTCGGTGACCTGGTTCCCCTCGATCTCGAACCCGCCCACCACGGCGGCCCCCGCGACGCCGACCGGCGCCACCGCCACCCAGAAGAGGGCGAGCACGGCGCTGACGACGAGCGCGAGGGGCTTGGGCAGCTGCCCCCGGCTGAGCTTGCGGACCATGACCGACACCTCCGGACGCTCGGTCCGAGGCCGGTCTCACCACTCACTCCCCGCAACGGCGACCCACCACGCATGGTGAGTCAGGTGACCGTCCGTCGCTGCGGATCATCGCTCCCCGGGACGTGACCGCCTTCGACCACGCAGTGTGATCGTCTCGGCGCCGCCCTGTCCGGGGCAAGACGAGTCGGGCAACTCCACCCGAACGGATGATCCCGTCCGGGTCAGGCGTGCGCCGCCTCGCGCTCGCGCTGCTTGCGCCAGCGGATCCCCGACTCCAGGAAGTCGTCGATCTCCCCGTCGAAGACGGCCGACGGGTTGCCGACCTCGTGCTCGGTCCGCAGGTCCTTCACCATCTGGTACGGGTGGAGCACGTACGAGCGCATCTGGTTGCCCCAGCTGCCGCCGGCGTCCGTCTTCAGGGCGTCCAGCTCCGCCTGCCGCTCCTGCCGCGCCCGCTCGAGCAGCCGGGCCTGCAGCACGCGCAGCGCCGCGGCCTTGTTCTGCAGCTGCGACTTCTCGTTCTGGCAGGACACCACGATCCCGGTCGGGATGTGCGTCAGGCGCACCGCGGAGTCGGTGGTGTTGACCGACTGCCCACCCGGCCCGGAGGACCGGAAGACGTCCACGCGCAGGTCCGACTCGGGGATCTCGATGTGGTCGGTCTCCTCCACGACCGGCAGCACCTCGACGCCGGCGAACGACGTCTGGCGCCGGCCCTGGTTGTCGAACGGGGAGATCCGCACCAGTCGGTGGGTGCCCTGCTCGACGCTGAGCGTGCCGTAGGCGTAGGGGGCGTGGATGGCGACGGTCGCGGACTTGATGCCCGCCTCCTCCGCGTAGGAGGTGTCCATCACCTCGGCCTTGTAGCCCCGCCGCTCGGCCCAGCGCAGGTACATCCGCAGGAGCATCTCGGCGAAGTCCGCGGCGTCCACCCCGCCGGCCTCGGCACGGATCGTCAGCAGAGCCTCCCGCGCGTCGTAGTCGCCGGACAGGAGCGTGCGCACCTCGAGCTCGGAGAGCGCCTTGCGGATCTCCGCGAGTTCCTTCTCGGCCTCCGCCCGCGCGTCGGCAGCGTCGGCCCCCTCGGCCTCGTCGGCCATCTCGACGAGCACGTCGAGGTCGTCGATGCGCTGGCCCATCCGCTCGATCCGCTCGAGCTCGGCCTGGCTGTGCGACAGCCGGCTGGTCACCTGCTGCGCGGCGGCCGGGTCGTCCCACAGGTCCGGGGCCGCGGCCTGCTCGGACAGCTCCGCGATCTGGGCGCGCAGCCGCTCGAGGTCCGTCACCTCACGGATCGACGCGAATGTCTGCCGGAGCTCACGGATCTCTGCGGGGAAGTCGACTGCGGCCACGTCGTGGAAGCGTACGCGACCCGCCCGCGTGTTCCCGGGGCCCGGCCCGGGGCCCTCAGCTGAACAGGTCGCCGAGGATCCCCGACCCGCCGCTCCCGCCGGACTGCTGTGCCGCGGGGCGTCCCTCGCTCGGCTGGACGACGACGAAGCCAGGGCCGTGGAAGGCGTACTGGAAGGCCTCCCCCGAGCCGCCGCGCAGCATCGAGCGGACGTTCATGCTCGACACCACCTGCGGGACGAGGTTCGCGGACCAGGCGACCGCGGCCTGCACGTCGACGTACGTCGGCTGCTGGGAGCAGTCGAGCAGCATGGGCGGGCCGTCCGAGGTGAGCGCGACCGTGCCGTGCCCCTGCAGGAGCACGTTGAACAGCCCGCCCGACATCATCCCGGCGCCCTGCACGCGCCGGATGTCCCAGTCCACCGCCTGGTCGAACGCCAGCAGGTTCGCGCCGTCCACGCTGACGCCGTCCCCCTCGAGCTGGATGAGGAAGATGTGCTCCGCCTGCCGGGCGAAGAACACCTCACCGGCGCCCCGGACCCGCATCAGCGGGGTGTCCTCCGACGTCAGCACCTTCTTGACCAGCTTGGCCATCGTGCCGCTGCCCTCGTGGTGGAACTCGACCCGGCCCTGGTAGGCGACCATCGCGCCCTTGGCGGCCAGGACGTCGGGCCCGAGCGTCACCTTCAGCAGGTACGGGTTCTGCAGGGTCCAGGCCTGGTCGGTCTGCACCTCGGCGTGGGCGGTGTCGAACAGGTGGCTGCGCACGGCGTTCCTCTCGTCTCAGGTGTTCCGGGTCGAGGCCGGGGCTCACCACCAGTCGGTGCCGAGCTTGCCCTCGATGCTGCGGGCGTTCTCCCGGGTGCAGCGCTCGCAGATCCACGTCGTTCGACCCCGCTCGACACCGAACGACCAGCCGAGCGGCGCCTGGTCGTCCGGCGTGCCGGGTGGGACCGGCGTCCCGCAGCGGTCGCACACGGCCCTCGCGCCCACACGGCAGACCCTAGCCTCCGGTCAGGGCGCCGGGTCCAGGTAGACGAAGCCCGGCCCCTCGTCGCGCCACGTGGCGCCGAGCGGGTCCAGGG
>JBMOMI010000122.1:0-8614 GCA_049325235.1 Actinomycetota bacterium
CGTCGCGGCCCTGGACGCCGAGCGCTTCCTGGCCGCCCGCGGCGAGGCCGGAGAGCCGCAGGCCGACGCCGCGCAGGCACAGGGGCGTCCCGAGCTGGCCGAGCCGGCCGGCCTGCGACCCTGACCTCGCCCCTCGACCCCCACCCATCACCCGAGAGGAGACGCCCGTGGGCGCCACCAGGGCCGTGACCGACGCCACCTTCGAGGCGGAGGTCCTGAAGTCCAGCAAGCCGGTACTCGTCGACTTCTGGGCGCCGTGGTGCGGCCCCTGCCGCCGGGTCGCGCCGATCCTGGAGGAGCTCGCCAGCGAGCACGCCGAGAAGATCGACGTCGTCAAGATCAACACTGACGAGAACCCGCGCACCGCGGCGTCCTACGGCGTCACCTCGATCCCGACGCTGAACGTGTACTGGAACGGCGAGCTCGTCAAGAGCATCGTCGGCGCGCGCCCGAAGCCGGTGCTCGTCAAGGAGCTCGCCCAGTTCCTGGGGTGACAATCGTGGCCGGGAGGGGGTGATCGGCGTGGAGCGCGGAAGCACGGTGCTGCGCCGCGGGGACGCCGGTCCCCGGGTTCGCGCCGTCCGGGACCAGCTCGTCGCCGCCGGTGTGGCGGCGGGAGCCGGGACCGGCACGGACCCGGAGGTCTTCGACGCCACGCTCGAGCGCGCGGTCCGCGAGTTCCAGCAGCAGCGGGGGCTCACCTCCGACGGGCTGGTCGGCGAGGAGACCTCCCGGGCGCTGGACGCCGCCCGCCGGCGGCTCGGGATGCGCATCCTGCGGTACACGCCCGGCCACCTCGTGCACGGCGACGACGTCGTGGCCCTGCAGGAACGGCTCAGCTCCCTGGGGCTCCTCGAGGACCGGGTCGACGGCATCCTCGGCCCGACCACCGAACGGGCCGTGCGGGAGCTGCAGCGGGGCCTCGGGCTGACCCCCGACGGCACGTGCGGCCCGGACACCCTGCGTGCGCTCGCCAGCCTGCAGCGCACGGTCCGCGGCGGGGACGTCAGCGCGCTGCGGGACGTCGAGCAGGTCCGCCACTCCGGGTCCAGCCTCGTCGGCAGGGTCGTCGTGATCGACCCCGGCCACGGCGGCGACGACCCCGGCGCGACCGGTCACGGGCTGACCGAGGCGGACGTCGTGCTCGACCTGGCGCTGCGCCTCGAGGGCCGCCTGACCGCGTCCGGGGTGACCGCGGTGCTGACCCGGGGAGCCGTGCAGAACCCCAGCACGGCCGAGCGGGTCCGCCTCGCCGACGAGGTGCGCGCCGACGTCCTGGTCTCCCTGCACTGCGACTCCGGCGCGAACGGCGGAGGCCAGGGCGTCGCGACCTTCTTCTGGGGCGACCCCCGCGTCGGCAGCCGCTCCCCGGTCGGGGCGCGGCTCGCCGGCCTCGTGCAGCGGGAGGTGCTGGCCCGCACCGACCTCGTCGACTGCCGGACCCACCCCCGCACCTGGGACCTCCTGCGCCTGTCCCGGATGCCCGCCGTGCGCGTCGAGCTGGGGTACCTGACCGACCCGGGGGACGCCCGCCGCCTGTCCGACCCGGCGTTCCGCGACACGTGCGCCGAGGCGCTGCTGGTCGCGGTGCAGCGCCTGTTCCTGCCCGAGGACGAGGACCCCACGACCGGGACGCTGCGCGTCGACGACGTCCTCGCCCGCGTGCGCGAGGCCGGCGGCTGAGTCCGGGACGGCTGAGTCAGGAGGACGGCGAGCGCGGCACCGGCGCCTGCCAGCTGCGGACCAGCGCGAGCAGGCGGACGGCGACGACCAGGACGACGCAGCCCCACGTGACGACCGGGCCGGAGACCCCGAGCGACCAGGCGCCGGCGAACGCGGTGGCGCCGAGCAGCGCCGGGATGGCGTAGAGCTCCCGCTGCGCGAGCACGTGCGGCACCTCGCCGCCGAGCAGGTCGCGGACGACGCCGCCGCCGACTCCGGTCAGCACCCCGACCAGCACCGCCGTGAGCGGCGTCGTGCCCAGCTGCAGCGCCTTGAGGGTGCCCGCGACGGCGAACAGGCCGAGTCCCATCGCGTCGAGCACCAGCACCGAGCGGCTGATCCGGGACACCCTCGGGTGGAAGAAGAACGTGATCAGCCCCGCGGCGCACGCGGCGCCGAGCAGCCGCCAGTCCGACATCCCCACCGGCGGGACGGCGCCGATGAGCACGTCCCGCACGACGCCGCCGCCAAGCCCGGCCGCCGCGGCCAGCACGAGCACGCCGAGGACGTCGAAGTGCTTGCGGACCGCCGCGAGCCCGCCGGACAGGGCGAAGACGAACACGCCGAGCAGCTCGACGGCCAGCAGCACGGGGGCCTCAGCCGCCGGTCAGCACCGGAGCGCGCACCCCGGCGAGGATCCGCTCCAGCGCCTGCTCGACGTCCTCGCGCCACGACAGCGCGGTCTTGAGCTCCAGGCGCAGACGGGGGAACTCGCGGTGCGGGCGCACGGTCTTGAACCCGACGGACAGCAGGAAGTCGGCCGGGACGACGCACCCGCCGGGGCGACCGTGCTCGCGGACGGCGTCGTCCCCGGCCCGGCCGAACGCCTCGATCGCGCGGACCCCGCGCCGGGTGAGGTCCTTGGCGGCTCCCTGGACCAGCATCCGCGCCAGGCCGCCCCCGCGGAACTCCGGCAGCACGGCCCCGGTCATCAGCAGCACGGCGTCCGGGGAGACCGGCGACGTCGGGAACGCGACCGACCGCGGCACGAACGCCGGTGGGGCGTAGGTGACGTACCCGGCGGGGACGTCGTCGACGTAGGCGATCCGGCCGGCCGACCCCCACTCCAGCAGCACGGCCGACAGCCAGGCCTCCTTCTCGAACCCGGGGTCGCCGGAGCGTTCGGCGCGCTGGCCGGCAACCGGGTCGAGCTCCCAGAACACGCACCGCCGGCAGGGCCCGGGGAGGTCGTCGAGGACGTCGAGGGTCAGCGGCGCCAGGTGACGGCTCATCCGGCGGTGGCGGCACCCGCCGGCGCCGCGCCGGCCTGGACGGACCGGCGCTGGCGGCGCGGGCGCAGCAGCTCGGAGACGAACGCGGCGACCGCGCCGAGGAACAGCCCCATCACGACGAACCGGGCGACCTTCATGCGACACTCCCAGGCGACGACCCGCTGCTGCGGCACCCCTGCGTCCGGGGGCAGGACACCGACATCGTAGAGCGCCTCCCGGACCGGCCGGCAGCCTGCGAGGTGCCCGGAGTCGACAGCGAAGGGGAACGGCCGTGACCACTGGGACGCGCCTCGACCCGTGGGCGGGCGCGTACGCGGCCCGCACCCGGGGGATGAGTGCCTCGGCGATCCGCGCGCTGTTCGCGGTCGCGAGCCGGCCCGAGGTCGTGTCGCTCGCCGGCGGCATGCCGAACCTCGGGGCGCTGCCGCTGGACGCCGTCGCCGACGTCGTCACCGGGCTGGTCGCCGAGGCCGGCACCACGACGCTGCAGTACGGGTCCGGGCAGGGGGATCCCGTGCTGCGCGAGCTCATCACCGAGGTGATGGCCCTCGAGGGCATCGCCGCCTCCGCCGGCGACGTCGTCGTCACCACCGGCTCCCAGCAGGCCCTCGACCTCGTCACGCGGGTCTTCGTCGACCCCGGTGACGTCGTCGTGGCCGAGGCCCCCAGCTACGTCGGCGCCCTGGGCGTGTTCGCCGCCTACCAGGCGGACGTCGTCCACGTGCCGACGGACGACGCCGGGCTGGTCCCGCAGGCGCTGGAGGAGACCCTGGCCCGCCTCGCCGCCGCCGGCCGGCGCACGAAGCTGCTGTACACCGTGCCGAACCACCACAACCCCGCGGGCGTCACGCTGGCCGCCGGGCGGCGTCCGGCGGTGCTCGAGGTGGCGCAGCGGTACGGCGTCCTGGTGCTGGAGGACAACCCGTACGGGCTGCTCGGCTTCTCCGATGACCCGCTGCCCGCGCTGCGCGCCGGCGACCCCGACGGCGTGGTCTACCTCGGCTCGTTCTCCAAGACGTTCGCGCCCGGCCTGCGGGTCGGCTGGGCCCTGGCCCCGCCCGCGGTGCGCGACCGGCTGGTGCTGGCCAGCGAGTCGGCGATCCTGTGCCCGAGCGCGTTCGCGCAGTCCGCCGTCGCGGGCTACCTCAGCCGCTGCGACTGGCGCGGCCAGGTCAAGACGTTCACCGAGCAGTACCGGGAGCGGCGGGACGCCATGCTGCAGGCCCTGGAGGACCACCTCCCCCAGGCGTCCTGGACGGTGCCCGACGGCGGGTTCTACGTGTGGCTCACCCTGCCGGAGGGCCTGGACGCCGCCGCCATGCTGCCGCGCGCCGTCACCGAGCGGGTGGCCTACGTGCCGGGGACGGCGTTCTTCGCCGACGGGTCCGGCGGCGACCACCTGCGGCTGTCGTACTGCTTCCCGGAGCCGGAGCGGATCCGGGAGGGCGTGCGCCGGCTGGCCACCGTGGTACGCGCCGAGACCGAGCTGGTGGAGACGTTCGGCGCCGCACCGCCGCCGGGGCGGCCCGTGTCGGCGCCGGCCGAGGCGCCCGGTCCCGACCTCCGCTGAGCACCGACACATCAACCTTCGTCGATCACCAGGAGCGGTGCCGCGTCATGAGCCCCTGTCCTCGCGTCCTCGTCCTCGCAGGCGGCCTGTCCCACGAGCGGGACGTGTCGCTGCGCTCGGGGCGTCACGTGGCCGAGGCGCTGCGGGCCGCCGGGTGCGAGGTGGAGGTCCGGGACGTCGACGCGGCGCTGCTGCCGGCGCTGCGGGACGACCCGCCGGACGTCGTCTGGCCGCTGCTCCACGGCGCTGCCGGCGAGGACGGCGCGCTCCGCGACGTCCTGGAGCTGCTGGGAGTGCCCTACGTGGGAGCTGCCCCGGCGGCGTGCCGCCGCGCCTTCGACAAGCCGGTCGCCAAGTCCCTCGCCGCCGACGCCGGCCTGGCCACGCCGGACGCCGTGGCGCTCCCGCACGCGGTGTTCCGAGAGCTGGGCGCCGCGGCGCTGCTCGACGCGCTGGTGGCGCGCCACGGGCTGCCGCTGGCGGTCAAGCCGGCCCGCGGCGGGTCCGCCCTGGGCGTCACCGTCGTCCACGACGCCGAGCGCCTCCCCCGGGCGATGGTCGACTGCTACGGGTACGGCGACGTGGCGCTCGTCGAACGGGCGGTCACCGGCCGGGAGGTGGCGGTCAGCGTGGTGGACGACGGCGGCGGACCGCGTGCGCTGCCGGCGGTGGAGATCGTGCCGCCGTCCGGGGTGTACGACTACGACGCCCGCTACACCGCCGGCGGCACCGAGTACTTCGCCCCCGCCCGCCTCGACAGCCACACCCGCGAGGCGGTCGCCGACGCCGCCCTGACCGCGCACGCCTGCCTCGGGCTGCGGGACCTCTCCCGCACCGATCTCGTGGTGGACGCCGACGGCCGGCCCTGGTTCCTGGAGACCAACGTCGCCCCGGGGATGACCGAGCTCTCGCTCCTGCCGCAGGCGCTGGCCGCCGCGGGCGAGCAGCTGGGGACCGTGTGCCGCGCCCTGGCCGAGCAGGCGGCGCGGCGACGCTGACCGCCGCTGTCCACAGGCGTTGTCCACACACTGTGTGGACAGTCCCCGCAGCCATCCACACCCGCGGGGTCGCTTCCTGTGGACAACTGTGGACGGCGGTCAGGTGCGGAAGACGCCGTCCTCACCGGGCACGAGCACCCCGAGGATGCGGTTGAGGTCGTCCACGCTGGCGAACTCGACGGTCAGCCGGCCCTTGCGCTGGCCGAGGGCGATCTTGACCCGGGTGTCCAGTCGGTCGGACAGCCGCGAGGCCAGCGCGTCGAGCGCCTCGTGCCGGTCGCCGGCGCGGGGCCGGCGCCGGGGAGCGGGCGTCTCGGCGTCCCCGCCGAGCGCGACGATCTCCTCGGTCGCGCGGACGGACAGCCCCTCGGCGACGATCCGCTGGGCCAGGCGCTCCATCGCGGCGGCGTCGGCCAGCCCGAGCAGGGCGCGGGCGTGGCCCGCGGAGAGCACGCCCGCCGCGACCCGGCGCTGCACGAGCGGGGGCAGCTTCATCAGGCGCAGCGTGTTGCTGATCTGCGGTCGCGACCGGCCGATCCGCCCGGCCAGCTCGTCGTGGGTGCAGCCGAAGTCGTCGAGCAGCTGCTGGTAGGCCGCCGCCTCCTCCAGCGGGTTCAGCTGGCTGCGGTGCAGGTTCTCCAACAGCGCGTCGCGCAGCAGCGCGTCGTCCCCGGTGTCCCGGATGATCGCCGGGATGGTCGCCAACCCGGCCTGCTGCGTCGCCCGCCAGCGACGCTCGCCCATGACGAGCTCGTACCGCGCGCCGTCGGAGTCGTCCGAGACGACGCGCACCACGACCGGCTGCAGCACGCCGATCTCGCGCACGGAGTGGACCAGCTCGGCCATGGCTTCCTCGTCGAAGACCTGCCGGGGCTGGCGGGGGTTGGGCCTGATTTGGTCGACGGGCACCTCGGCGAACCGGGCACCGGGCACCGGGACCAGGCCGTCGCCGTCCTCGGGCGCTGTGCCGTCCTCGACCGGCGCGCTCTCGTCGCTGGGGCCGATGTTTCCCGTGAAACCACGCTCGGCACCGGGGAAGAAGACGTCCACCGGACGCTCCCCCGCGGTGCGCGTGCCGGCCGCCGGTGCGCTCGGGATGAGCGCGCCGAGCCCACGTCCCAGTCCGCGTCGCTTGTCGGTCATACCTGCTCCTCGTGTCGCTCGGCCGGCCGGTCCGCCATCGCGTCCCTGGAACGGACGCCGCGCTCGGCCAGCTCGCGGGCCGCCGAGAGGTAGGACAGGGCGCCGCTGGACCCGGGATCGTAGGTCATCACGGTCTGGCCGTGGCTCGGCGCCTCGCTGATGCGCACCGACCGAGGGACCGTCGTCCGCAGCACCACCTCGGGGAAGTGCTCGCGCACCTCGTCGGCCACCTGGGCAGCGAGCCGGGTCCGGCCGTCGTACATCGTCAGCAGGATGGTCGACACGTGCAGGGGCGGGTTGAGGTGCGCCCGGATCAGCTCGATGTTCTTGAGCAGCTGGCTCAGGCCCTCGAGGGCGTAGTACTCGCACTGGATCGGGATGAGGACCTCGCGCGCCACGCAGAACGCGTTCACCGTGAGCAGGCCGAGGCTCGGCGGGCAGTCCACGAGCACGTAGTCGATCCGCGGCTCACCCCGCTCCTCGCGCTCGGCCAGGTAGCCGGCCAGCGCGGTGCGCAGCCGGGTCTCACGGGCCACCATCGACACCAGCTCGATCTCGGCACCGGCCAGGTCGATCGTCGCGGGGGCGCACCACAGGTTCGGCACGTCGGGACAGGGCTGGAGGACCTCGCCGAGCGGGCGACCCTCCACAAGGACGTCGTACAGGCTCGGGACGTCGGCGTGGTGGTCGATGCCGAGCGCGGTCGACGCGTTGCCCTGGGGGTCGATGTCGAGCACGAGGACCCGCAGCCCGGCCTGAGCGAGGGCGGCAGCCAGGTTCACCGTCGTGGTCGTCTTCCCCACGCCGCCCTTCTGGTTGGCGACGGTGAGCACCCGGGTCTCGTCCGGGGGCGGGAAGCGCCTGCCGCTGAGGTCGATGCGGCGGCGTGCGTCCTCGGCGACGCTCATCGCCAACGGGGTGCTGTCGTCAGCGACCGGAATGACCGCGGCGAGGGCAGCGCGGTCGGAGTCGGAGTCCACGGCCGGGCCGGGCAGCGTGGTGATGCCGTCCAGCGCGGTGGCGACGAGGGAGGTTCCACGTGAAACCTCAGGGGCCTCACGGCCCGCCCCGGGCGGCGTTTCACGTGAAACCGAGGGCCGCCCGGCCGGCTCGGGCCAGCCCAGGCTCGCGGTCCCCCGCTCGGGCCGGTGGTCGGCCGGCGCCGGCCAGCCCAGGCCGGCGACTACTCGTACCGTGTCGTCCGTCGTCGTCACTGCCGTCCCTTCCGTGGAGCCCGTCGCGAGGTCCTCAGCCCCCGCCGTGGCGCCCCGCTCCGGTCGCCGACCCTAACCCGCACCACCGTCGTCGGGACGTCGAGCAACGCCGAACCGCACTGGACGACGTCCCAGCGCACCGCCCCGAGCCGGCGCAGGTGCGGCACCGTCGCCTCCAGCTCGGCCGGGGCGCTCTGACCCTTGATCGCCAGCAGCTCCCCGCCGGGTGCGGTCAGGGGAAGCCCCCACGTGGCCAGCCGGCGCAGCGGCGCCACCGCTCGCGCGGTCACGACCGGGGCGACCAGCGACCCGGCGAGCTCCTCGGCCCGGGCCCGGCGCACCGACACCTCCAGCCCGAGGTCGGCCACCACGTCCTCGAGCCACGCCACCCGCCGCTCCAACGGCTCGACGAGGGTGACCCGCACGTCCGGCCGAGCGATCGCCAGGGCTACGCCGGGCAGCCCGGCTCCGCTGCCGATGTCGACGACCTCCGACCCCGGCGGCAGGAGCTCGCCCACCACCGCGCAGTTGAGGATGTGCCGGGTCCACAGCCGGGGCACCTCGCGCGGGCCGATCAGTCCCCACTCCACCGCCGTGGTCGCGAGGTGGCGCGCGTACCGCTCGGCCAGCGGCAGTCGTGGGCCGAACAGCGCGACGGCCGAGGCGGGCGCGCTCTCGACCTGCCCGTCGGCCGCGTCAGCCACGGCGACGTTCCACGTGAAACATCCGCCAGCG
>JBMOMI010000123.1:0-8567 GCA_049325235.1 Actinomycetota bacterium
CCAGAACATGATCTCGCCAGGCTGGGGACAGAGATCAGCAGCAGCCGCGCACTGGACATCGCCGCCTCCCTCACCGGGGAAGTTGCCCTCACACGCTGGCACGCGAGTGAAGACGTATCGCGGGCCGCCTTCCCGAGCCGGCGATGCACCGTCGGACGCGTCGGTAGCTCCTTGCTGCTGTCCGTCCACGACGAAGGCGTCATCGCTGACCCCGCCGCCGAAGTCGAAATCAGGATCGGTCGAGGCTGCCGCGGGCCCCGCGATGACAAGTGCAAGGGCTCCGGCGACGACCGGCCACGTCATCTCAGGCATCCCCTGGGGCGATGGCCAACATGATCCATCTCTCGCCGTCGTGCTGAGCGCGAGCGGCCAGAGTGAGATCTTCCTCCCCGTCACTGCGCTCGCCCGGCGCCTCGTCGGCTCCGATCCGCTGGAGCGGCTGCTGGTCGATCCGTGTCGACACGATCGAGGTCCCCGTGGCATCTGGCGGGGCCGCTTCTGCCAGTTCGACGGTGATCTGACCGTCCTTGAACGATCCTCCGCTCGCGTACTGGTCGTCGATCGTCTCGATGGTGTTAGTGCAGGTCTGGCAGTCGGGAGACGAGATGGCCTGCAACGCAAGCGTGTCACCGGTCGCATACGCGTGGTTCGCGACATCGAACCAATGCCGCACGAAGGCGGCCGCGCCGGCAGCGGTGGCTTCCCTGGCCTCCGCCGGCATCCCCGGCGGCGCAGGCACGGTCTCCGCCGCCGTCGCGGTCGGCCGCGCGGTCGCCACCGGACGGGAGGTCGTTGAAGACGGCTCATCGGCCGCACCGCTCGAGCAGCCCGCGACCGCGAGCGCCAGCACGACCCCGATCACCCAGAACCGGCTCACGGTCCGGAACCATAACCACCACGAACCGTGACGAGGTAGCCCTCAGCGCCGAGCCTGTGGATAACTCAGCTTGGATTCCTTGATCACCGGGAGGGTTAGAGGGAGTAGCGGTCGAGGAGGAAGCCGTCGGCGTCGACCGGGACGCCGTCCGCCGCCTCGACGACCGCGCGGGCCACCTGCAGCACGAGGGCGTGGGCCCGCCGCCGCATCGCGACGAACGCTCCGCCCGGCGCCTCCAGCCGCGCTTCGACGTCGTCCGGCGGCGACCACCGCACCTCGTACGTGACCGCACGCGAGGCCCACTCGAGCCCCGCGATCGCCGCCGGCGGCTCCTCGGCCACGTGCACGAGCACCTCGACAAGCCCTTCGTCGCGGTCCCGAGACACGTCCAGCACGACGGCGTAGGCGTCCAGCACCACCTCACCGGCCATCGCCTCGGCGTCCAGCCGGTCTGCACGGGCGTGCAGGGCGATCCGCTGCTCCAGGGTCAGCTCGGCCGCCGCCTCGTCCGGTGGTGAGTCGACCAGGCCGCTCGGCGGTCCCAGCCACGGCTCCCCCTCGATCGCCAGCCGCGCGTCCGGGTGGCTGATCGTCAGTGCCTGGTGCAGCACCTCGGGATCCAGCCAGTACGGGGCGTGGACGAGGACGTCGACGGCCACCTCGGGGTCGGGCCCCAGCACCACGCCCGAGGTGTGCACCCGCACCGCACCGCCGAGGCGGCGCGCCACCGCGACCAGCAGGTCGACCGCGCGTCCCTCGGCGCGCATGGGCAGACCGTCAGGGAACGCGCGATAGAGCCCGTCCGGGTCGGTGGTTCCGGGCCATGGCGGGTCACCGCGTTCCGTGGGGCAGGTGACCGAATAGACGAGCGACCACTTGTCCGGCACGCGGGCCGCCCCAGCGGCCGCGCGGTCCAGCACCAGCGGACCGGTCAGCAGGGTGTGCCGGCCAATCCGCAGCCCGCCGTCCGGAGTCGGCGCCGCCTCGGGGTACCGCGTGTAGACGAGCGCCTCGACGTCCATCGGGTTGACGTCGTCCGGAAGCAGCAACAGGTGCCGCGAGCGCAGCTCCTCGCCGGCCTCCTCGCCCATCCGGCGCTGGACGACGGGCACGGCTCAGACCTGCGTGCGGTGGAAGTTCTGGAACGACCGGCTCGCCGTCGGCCCCCGCTGGCCCTGGTAGCGGGAGCCGTAGCGGTCGCTGCCGTAGGGGTGCTCAGCAGCGCTGGACAGCTGGAAGAAGCAGAGCTGACCGATCTTCATCCCTGGCCACAGCGTGATCGGCAGGGTTGCCACGTTCGACAGCTCCAGCGTCACGTGCCCGGAGAAGCCGGGGTCGATGAAGCCGGCGGTCGAGTGGGTGAGCAGGCCGAGACGTCCCAGCGAGGAGTTGTGCGTCGGGATGAACGACTCTCCGGCCAGGAACATCCCGGATCGGGACGACACCTGGATGCAGCTGACAGGGACCGACGGGACCTCGCGGACCGCCCGGATCGACCGGTGGCTGTGCGCCCGGGCGTCCGTCTTCAGGCGGGCAAGCTTGCGCTCCAGACGGAACACCGGCAGGCGCGGCGTGAACTTGACCTGATAGGCCGGGCCGCAGTCGACGCCGTTCAACATTGCTCGCTTCTTGCGCTTGACCGGACGCAGCCCGAGGCTGGCGGCCAGCTCCACGACGCCGTCAGCGAGGATCTCCTTCGTACTGACGAACTCGCACCGCCCGTAGACGTCGACGTAGCCGTCCGAGTCCATCAGTCCCTGGAGGACGGAGAGCCGTTGGGCCGGACTTGCGACGAGATAGATGGCGGGCACCCGCTTGTTGCCGAACAGCCCCATGCCGGCGAGAGCACTGCTCAGTGAGTCGTCGTTGCGCCACCGGCCACGCTCGTCCCGGCGTCGGCCCTGCCCGCCCGGGCACGTGCCCCCAATGCGCCACGCCGAGCGCCTCGCCGACCGCCACACCGCATAGCCTGCTGCGCGCACCTGGGCGAGAACATGCTCTTCGTCCTGCGGCCCCACCGTGATCTCAGCAGACGTGCTCGTGCCGTCACCGAGCCAGTAACCGAGGACGTAGGGGTCCACGGGAAGGAGCCGCTCGGGGTACTGCACGACCCCAGCCAGCGGGACCTTGTGGCTGTACTCCCGGCCGCACCGGAGCGTGGCCGCGATGTCGTCGGTCCGCTTGATCGATCCCGCCACCCTGCGGTGGTGCTCGGCCTTCGACCGGGTGAACCAGAGGTGGTCGGCGTCCGCCACGATCGTCGTGTGGTCGGAGAACTCGACCTCCCGGCACGGCCGGCCCTCCATGACCTCTGTGGCCGCCAGGACGGTGCAGACTTGCCCCTGTTCGTCGAACACCTCGTCGCCCGGCCGCAGGTCGCCCATGGTCCGCCAGCCGTGCGGCGTCGGGATCCACGTCGAGATGGCCAGCGCCTTGCCCTCGAGGCGGGCCGCGAGGTCCTCGGGAAGGCTGACGACCTCGTACGTCGACCCGAGGATGAACTCGCCCGGATGCAGCATCAGCGGTTCGTCGGGGTCCACCTCGACGAACCGGGTGAGGTCGGGTTGCTCCTGTGCCGGGTCGATCACGGGGTACTTGTGGTTGTCGAACAACCGGAAGTACCGGTCGAGCCGCACGTCGACGCTCGAGGGCTGGACCATGGCCTCGTCGTACGGCTCGAGGACGACGCGTCCCTCGGCGATCTGCTTGCGGATGTCCCGGTCGGAGAGCAGCACGAGCAGAACCTACCGACCGAGACCGACACCCGGGGCGCCGCGTCGAGCACCGACCGACGGAGGGGGACCGACAGCCCGGCGGACGTCGGTTATGCTGCCTTCCGCGTGCCGCACCGGCACGGCGCGGGTGTAGTTCAATGGCAGAACATCAGCTTCCCAAGCTGACAGTGCGGGTTCGATTCCCGTCACCCGCTCCCAGCCCGAGGACGCCGTCAGAGGGCTTCGCCTCCCGTGCACAGGCCCTTTTCGTTTCAAGGCAACCTTGCTCCCCGCGGGTCTTGGCTCCACGCGCCCAGGGGCCCGACTGGGGTCAAGGGGCTTGCGATGAGCACCCCGCAGCGCCTGCGGACGAGCTATGAAGCGTCTATTGAACCGAACGCCCCGGTGGGTTTGGAACCATTGCTTTCGAGTTCATAACTGCTCCATACTCGCCCTGTGCCTGATCTCCCGGGCTCCTTCACGCGCAGCGAGTTCGCGGCGTACGTCGAACGCGAGCATGAGCGGGTCGAGCTCAAGGCCGGTGCGGGACGCCGGCCCCTGCAGGAGTGTCTGGTGGCCTTCAGCAACACCGATGGGGGCGTCATCTTCATCGGTGTGACCGACGCGCGCGAGGTCCGCGGCCGCCGCCGCGATCAGGGCCTCGACGACGACATCCACGGAGCCGCCGTGGATGCGCACAACGTCGGACGGTATGCCATTCACGAGATCACGGTCGATGGGATCCCGGTCGTGGCCGTTCAGGTTCAACCGAGGTTGGACGAGGTTGCCGCGACGAGCGACGGTCGCGTGCTGGTCCGGCGAGGGGGACACAACCTCGCCGCGATCGGCCAGGAGCTTCGTGCACTCGTCAACAGCCGCTCCCTGATCCGGTTCGAGTCCACGGACACGGGCGTCCAACTCCGGGACGCCGACGCGCACTACCTCGCCGAGGTGACTGCCGCGTACGGCTGGGCGCCGTCACGGCGGAAGCAGGCCATGCAGGAACGCGGCCTCGTCACCCTCACGGACACGCTCACCGTGGCGGGCGTTCTCGCCCTCACCGATCCGGCCGTCTCGATCGGCACAGCGAAGTTCGTGGTGGACGTCAGAGGCTATGAGTCGGATACGGGCGCGTCCTACGTGCGCAGGGATGAAGTTGGCGGCCCTGTACATCACCAGGTAGAGAAGACCACCGAGCTCATCATGCGCGACGTGGGCACCGACATGGTCGTTACCGGCGCGCACCGCCACGATGTCCCGCGGCTTCCTCGGCGGGCGGTTCGCGAGGTGATCGCGAACGCGGTTGCCCACCGTTCGTACGAGCTCGACCAGTCTCCGATCGTGGTCGAAGTCCGACCATCACAAGTGACCGTTGTCTCGCCAGGTTCTCTGCCACCTCCGGTGACGATCCGGACGCTGCGTCACGACCAGTCCCCGCGCAACCACACCGTGATAGACGTGCTGCGGCGGTTCCACCTCGCCGAAGACAGCGGGCAGGGCATCGACGTCATCGAGGACAGCTTCGCGCTCGAGCTCCTGGAGCCACCGACATTTTCCGAGCAGGGCGAGGCAGTTCGCGTTGACCTCCCCATGCGCGGCCTGGCCTCCGTGCACGAGCGGGCGTGGCTCGCCGAGATGGAGCGCACCGGCACCGCTCAGCAAGGTGACCGCCTGCTGCTGCTGGCGGTGCTGCGACACGAGCGGCTCACGAACGCCGAGGCGCGCAGGCTCCTTGGGGAGGACAGCACGGCCGCACGCGCAAGACTCCAGCGGCTTCGCGACGCCGGCTTGCTCGTGCAACACGGTGAACGCGGTCGCGCCTACTACACGCTTGGCGCTCTCGTGCCGCGGACGAGCGACGAACAGATCGTGCTGGCGGCCGCGAAGGAGAGGCCCGTCACGAACGAGCGGGTCCGCGCGCTGACCGGCCGGGACCGTGTGGCTGCGCGCGCTCTGCTGCGCCGACTGGTCTCCGAGGGACGATTGCGCCAGCACGGCGTGCGACGCGGAACGACGTACACACTCCCAGCCAAGGGGCCGACGTCTGGGCTGTCCGGGCCCCGACGGCCGCCTACGGTGCTCCCGTGACACTCCCCATCGGCGCGCACGTCGAGCAGGCCGACCCGATCGCGGAGGCCCGCGCCCGCGACACCACCGTCGTCCAGTTCTTCCTCGGTGACCCGCAGAGCTACAAGGGCCCGGTCGTGCGCTACCCCGGCGGCGCCGACGCCCTGCGCGCCGCCGCGGAAGCCGACGGCATCGACCTCTACGTCCACGCCCCGTACCCCATCAACGTGGCGTCCGCCAACAACCGCATCCGCATCCCCGGGCGCAAGCTCCTGCAGCAGCACATCCACGCCGCGGCAGAGATCGGCGCCCAGGCCGTCGTCGTCCACGGCGGGCACCTGGGCGCCGACGAGGACGCCGCCGTCGGCTTCGACAACTGGCGCAAGTGTGTGGACGGGCTCGAACTTCCGGTCCCGCTGCTCATCGAGAACACCGCGGGCGGCGACAACGCGATGGCCCGCCGGCTGGAGGCGATCGACCGCCTCTGGCACGCGATCGGCCGGGCCTCCGGCGCCGACCGCGTCGGCTTCTGCCTGGACACCTGCCACGCGCACGCCGGCGGGATCGACCTGGTGGACGTCGCCGACCGCGTGCGTGCGATCACCGGACGGATCGACCTCGTGCACGCCAACGACTCCCGTGACGCGTTCGACTCCGGCGCCGACCGGCACGCGAACCTCGGCGCTGGGCACGTGGACGTCGATGCGCTCGTGGCCGTGGTCCGTTCGGCCGGCGCTCCCGTCGTCGTGGAGACGCCCGGTGGCGCCGAGGGGCAGTCCACCGACATCGCGTGGCTACGGGAGCGGGTCTGACGCATCGACGAGGCGGAGCCGTCCGCCGAGAGCAGCCTTACTGCCCGTGCGCGGTCCCGGGCCGGCTCACGCCACCCGAGCAGCGAGGACCCGCGTGACGACGGTCGGCGCGAGGAGCGCACGAGGACCCGCGAGGAGCTGCTGGACCCGGGTGAGCGCCCGGTTGACGACCTCGTCATGGGCGGCCGTCACCATGACCCGGTCGAGATAGCCGTTCAGGGCGTCCGTGCCGGCCGGCTTGCGGCCGCGCGTGCGCGGGTAGATGAAGTCGGCACCCGTGGCGATCTGCCAGGGCACGGCGGCCACGCGCGCGACGGCGCGCGCCACGGTTGAGGAGAGCGCGGCCGTCGGCGCAGCGCCGTCCGCGTGCCGGGCGAGCTCCAGCGCCTGGACGGCGGCGGAGCTCATGCCCTGCCCGTAGACGGGGTTGAAGCTCGCGACGGCGTCCCCGATCACGGCGAGTCCGGCGACCGGCCGCAGCCGGTCCCAGCGCCGGAACTCACTGGCCGGGAACCGGTAGTGGCGCGGAGGACCGAGCCAGTCACGCTCGAGCAGAGGCCCGAGGACCGGGTCGGGCAAGGCGGCGGCGAACCGCGTCAACCCGCTGCGGTCGGACGGTGCTGCGTCGCCGAAGTACCCGCCGAGCACGATCTGCCAGCGCTCGCCCTCGGCCGGCAGGGCAACCCCGATGCGCGGGATGGTCCGGCTGTTCTGGACGACGGCGAAGCGGCCCCCCTCGAGGTCCCCCGGCTGCCTGGGGACGTCGAGCGCGGTGTAGGTCAGGTCGACACGCACCCGCTCCAGCGGGGGCTCGGGGAGCCCCGCCAGCGCCAGCCAGCGCACGCCCGCAGCGGCCCGGCCGGTGGCGTCGACGACGAGGTCAGCCTCCACCTCGGCGGTGGTGGCGTCGTGCCCGACGCGTACGCCCCGGACCCGCTCGCCGTCGAGCAGCAGTCCGCCTACTCGCGCCGGGGCGTGGAACTCGATCCCCGGGCGCTGCCGCAGCAGGCGGCGCAGCGTGCTCTCAACCAGGGCGCGGCTGCACATCGGGGCGGCGATCCCGAGGCCGGGCAGCGACCGACGCACCGCGCCGGCAGCCCACCAGTGACACGGGCGCTCGTCGTCGTGGCCACCGACCGCACCTGCCCGCGAGAGCTCGTCGGCGAAGCCCGGCAGCACCTGCTCCAGGGCGTGGGCGCCCGCGGCCAGCAACACGTGCGGCATCCGACCCTGCGGCACCACGCTGCGAACCTCGCCATCGTCGGGAAGCGGCCGGCCCTCCATCAGCACCACAGGGAGGCCGCGACTCGCCAGGGCCGCCGCCGCGGCCAGGCCTGCGACGCCACCGCCGACCACCACCGCGGACCGGACCGGGCGCGGATTCGAGCTGCTCCACATCGGGACACCTCCAGAGCTTTGACGCGTGTCAAACAGTGGACCTCCGCTTTTGACACGTGTCAAGATGCGGGATGGCGACCGAGCTCTCCGCGGAGACGCGCGACCGCATCCTGACCGCGGCCTGGCGATGCGTGCACGAGGCCGGGAGCTCCGCGGTGACCCTCAAGGACGTGGCCGCCGAGGCCGGCGTGTCCCGCCAGCTGCTCTACTTCCACTTCGCGAACCGCGCCGGGCTGCTGCAGGCCATGGCCCGCCACCACGACCGGACCAGCGGCTTCTCGGAGCGCGTACGGGCCACGGCGGACCGTCCTCCGCTCGAGGCCTTCGACGCGCTGGTCCGCGAGTGGCTGGACTACGTGCCGGAGCTGCTCCCCGTCGCCCGCGCGCTGGAGGCGGCCCACGTGACCGGGGACGCCGGTGGCGTGGCCTGGCGCGATCGGATGGCCGACCTGTGGCGCGTCGTCCACGCCGCGGTCGCCCGGCTCGAGGACGCCGGCTGCCTCGGGCCCGGGTGGGCGGTCGACACCGCCGCGGACTGGACCTGGGCCCGGGTGCAACCGTCCACCTACGCCCACCTGGTCCAGGAGCGAGCATGGCCGCACGGCGACTTCGTGGCACGCACCGTGGCGTCCCTCCACGCGGACCTGCTGGCACCCGCCCCGCCGTGACGTCCGGTCACCATCGCCCGCGGACCGGCGT
>JBMOMI010000124.1:0-8506 GCA_049325235.1 Actinomycetota bacterium
GCGGTCTGGAGCGGCAGTACGACGCCGTGGCGGCCGGCCGGGCGCTGTCCGGGCCCGGGCTGGGCGGGCCGTCGCTGCCACCCGAGGAGATCCCCACCGCGGACGAGCTGGCCGAGGACGTCGAGCGGTTCCTGCGCGAGCTCGGCGGCTGACCAAGGCCAACAACGTCCGAGGTCGTGGCCGCCGCAGCGACCACGACCTCGGACGGTACGGAAGCGGCGCGGGGTCAGCCGGACGTGACCTCGCCCTGCACCGTCGACTCGCTGGCGCCGACCTGCTCGGCGCCCTTCTTCACCTCCACCGCGATCTTGCGCGGCTTGGCCTGCTCGGCGACCGGAATCGTCAGCGAGAGCACGCCGTGCTCGTACGCGGCGTGGATCTTCTCGACGTCCAGGCCCTCGCCGAGGTTGAGCTGGCGCATGAACGTGCCGGCCGGACGCTCCTGGGCCAGCCACTGCGCGTCCTCCGGGCGCAGCGTCCGCTCGGCGCGGATCGTCAGGGTGTTCCCGTCCACGGACAGGTCGATCGACCCGGGGTCGACACCGGGCAGGTCGACGTTGACGACGAAGTGGTCCCCCGAGCGGTACAGGTCCATCGGCATCCAGCGCGGTGCCCGCGCCGTCGTCGTGCCCATCAGCTGGCTGGCCAGCCGGTCCATCTCGCGGAAGGGGTCGAAGGTCAGAGCCACAACAACCACCTCCTCACAACTCCGGCCGCCACCGGTTGGCGAGCCGGTCGTGTCGTGGCGTCGGGAGGTGCCGCGACGACACCTCTCGCGACAGTTCGGAGATTAGCACTCGGCCCTGTCGAGTGCCAGAGGAAGAGGCCTCCGACAGCATGCCGGGCATGGACTCCTGGACCCGCGACGGGCTGCAGCTCGACGTCCTGGACCGCGGCCCTGCCGCCGGCGAGCCGGTCGTGTGCCTGCACGGCTTCCCGCAGGACGCGACGTCCTTCGACGGCGTGGCCGCCCGCCTTGCCGCGCAGGGGCTGCGCGTGCTCGCACCGGACCAGCGCGGCTACAGCCCCGGCGCCCGGCCCCCGGACGTGGAGGCGTACGCGCTCGGCGAGCTGGTCGCCGACGTCCTGGCTCTGCTGGACGCCGCAGGGCTTGCCTCCGCGCACCTCGTCGGCCACGACTGGGGCGGCGCAGTGGCGTGGGCCCTCGCTGGGCGGCACGGGGAGCGGGTGCGGTCGCTGACGGTCCTCTCGACGCCGCACCCCCGGGCGCTGCGGGCGACGGCGCGCCGTAGCAGCCAAGGGGTGCGCTCGCTGTACATGGCCGCCTTCCAGGTGCCGGTGCTCCCGGAGCTGGCGCTGACGTGGGCCGGCGGCCTCGGCCTCCGCGCATGGCTGGGCGCCACCGGGCTCCCCGCGGCGCGGGCCGACCACTACGTGTCGCGGATGCGAGAGCCCGGAGCGATGACGGCGGCGCTGGCCTGGTACCGGGCGATCCCGGCGTCCCGCGGCCAGGGCGGCGGGCGCGTCGGCGTGCCGACGACGTACTTGTGGGGCACGCGGGACCCCTTCTTCTCCCGGGCCGCCGCCGAGCGGACCGCGGGCTGCTGCACCGGGCCGCTCGTCGTCCAGCACCTGGACGGCGCGGGGCACTGGCTGCCGGAGACGCACCCGGAGGAGGTGGCCGGCGCCGTCCTCGACCGCGTCAGGAGGTCGTCCGTCAGATGAAGATCGCCGGGTCGACGACGTCCTCGGCGGCGCCCTCCCCGCGGATCCGGCCGGGCACCCCGACCACGACGACGCCGGGCGGGACGTCGCGGACGACGACCGAGTTGGCGCCCACCTGCGAACCGGCGCCCACCCGCACCGGGCCCAGCACGCGCGCGCCGGCACCGATCGTCACGCGGTCCTCGACCGTGGGGTGCCGCTTGCCGCGGTTCGCGCTGCGGCCGCCGAGGGTGACCCCGTGGTAGAGCATCACGTCGTCCCCCACCTCGGCGGTCTCGCCGATGACGACGCCCATCCCGTGGTCGATGAAGAACCGGCGGCCGATCGTGGCGCCCGGGTGGATCTCGATGCCGGTGAGGAAGCGGTTGACGTGCGAGAGCACCCGGGCGGCGAGCCGCAGCCCGGGGCGCTGCCACATCCGGTGGGCCAGGCGGTGCAGCCAGATGGCATGCAGCCCCGGGTAGGCCAGCAGCAGCTCGGCGCGCGATCGGGCGGCGGGATCACGGCGCGCGGCGGTGTCGAGGTCCTCGCTCAGCCGGGCCCGCCAGCCGGACGGGGCCGACCGGGAGCGGGCGCGGTTCATGTGCACGGCCCGGTCAGTCCATGAGGTCGCTGTAGAGGATCGTCGACAGGTAGCGCTCGCCGTAGGACGGGATCACGACGACGACGAGCTTGCCGGCGTTCTCCTCGCGCCGGGCGACCTGGACGGCGGCGGCGAGCGCGGCACCGGAGGACAGGCCGACCAGCAGTCCTTCCTCGCGGGCCGCGCGGCGAGCCCACTGGACGGCGGTGTCGGCGTCGACGTCCACCACCTCGTCGTAGATGCCGGTGTCGAGCACGTCCGGCACGAAGTTGGCGCCGATGCCCTGGATCTTGTGCGGGCCGGGCTGGCCGCCGTTGAGGATCGGCGACTCGGCCGGCTCGACGGCGACCATGCGCACCGAGGGCTTGCGCTCCTTGAGCACCTGCCCGACGCCCGTGATGGTGCCGCCGGTGCCGATGCCGGACACGACGACGTCCACCTGGCCGTCGGTGTCGGCCCAGATCTCCTCGGCGGTGGTGCGGCGGTGCACCTCGGGGTTCGCCTCGTTGGCGAACTGGCGCACGAGGACGGCGCCCGCCTCGGCCCCGATCTCCTCGGCCCTGGCGACGGCGCCCTTCATCCCCTCGCTGCCCGGGGTGAGGACGAGCTCGGCGCCGAACGCGCGCAGCAGGGCGCGGCGCTCCTTGGACATCGTCTCGGGCATCGTCAGGACGACGCGGTAGCCCTTGGCGGCGCCGACCATCGCCAGCGCGATGCCGGTGTTGCCGCTGGTCGCCTCGACGATCGTGCCGCCGGGCCGCAGCTGCCCGGACCGCTCGGCCGCCTCGATCATCGAGACGCCGATCCGGTCCTTGACGCTGGCCCCGGGGTTGTCGAACTCGAGCTTGGCGACCACGGTGGCGTGGCACCCCTCGGTGATGCGGTTGAGCCGCACGAGCGGCGTGTTGCCGACCAGCTGGGTCACGTCGTCATGGATGCGCACGCCGTCAGTCAACAGCAGTGCGCCGGTGATCACTTCCCCGGCGTGATCGACATCTCGCATCCCGGACGTGGTGTCCGGACTGCCCTCACGCGAGTCAGCCGGCGAGGCGCTGCATCGCCAGCTGGACGAGGGTGATCAGCACCTGCTTCGTGGCGGCCCGCGAGCGGGCGTCGGTGTAGATCATCGGCACGTGCGGCGGGACCGCGAGCGCCTCGCGCACCGCGTCGAGGCTGTGCCGGGCGATGCCGTCGAAGCAGTTGACCGCCACGACGAACGGGATGCCCCGCGCCTCGAAGTAGTCCACGGCGGGGAAGCACTGCTCGAGGCGCTCGGTGTCCACGAGCACGACCGCGCCGATGGCGCCGCGCACCAGGTCGTCCCACATGAACAGGAACCGGTCCTGACCGGGCGTGCCGAACAGGTACAGCCACAGGTTGCCGGGCAGCGCGATGCGGCCGAAGTCCATCGCGACGGTCGTCGTCGTCTTGCGGTCGCTGACCCCGCCGGCGTCGTCGACGCCGATGGAGTGCTCGGTCATCGCCGCCTCGGTGGACAGCGGCTCGATGTCGGAGATCGACCCGATGAAGGTCGTCTTGCCGACGGCGAACCCGCCCGCGACCACGATCTTGACGGTGGTGGGAGCGGCCGCGGGGACGCCCGGAGGCGGGTTCCCGGCCGACTGGGCGCCCGGCGCCGGTGCGGCCGAGGCGACGTCAGAGCGAGGAAATGCCATTGAGAACACTCTCCAGGACGCTGAGGGTGGCGGACGGGGCGTAGCCGTCGGAGCGGGTCAGGCCGTGCACCCGGACCGCACCGGACTCGGCGAGGTCGCCGACCACGATCCGGACGACGGGCACGGGCAGCCGCACGTGCGCGGACAGCTCCGCGACGGACAGGTACTGGGACTGGGTCAGCTCGACGATCCGCCGCTTCTCCGGCGTCATCGTCACCTCCGGTGCTGCGAGCGCCTGGACCAGTGCCTCGACCGGCAGGTCGGCCGACGTCGGGGAGGTGCGCCCGCCCGTGACGGCGTAGGGCCGCACGGTCGAGGCCTCTTCCTCCTCCGGCTCGCTGTGCCGCCCGTCGCCGGCGAGCATGTCGGTCATGGCTGCCTCACCCCATGACCGGCGCGCGGGTGGAGCCGTGGACGGGGAGCCGCGACCGCATCTCGGAGATGAGCTGCGGCGTGAGGGTGTTCTCGCACCGGCTCACCAGCAGGGCCATCTCGTAGCCGATGAGGCCGACGTCGCACCCTGAGTCAGCCATCACCGACAGGTTGGACCCGTCGGAGATCGTCATCAGGAACATGAAGACGTCGTCCATCTCCACGATCGCCTGCCGGACCTCACCGGCGTCCAGCTGCCGGGCCGCGCCGCGGGTGAGGCTGGACATCCCCGAGACGATCGCGGCGAGCTGGTCGCCGCTGGTGCGGTCGAGCTCGTCGGACATCGCCATCAGGAGTCCGTCGGCGGACACGACGAGCGTGTGCCGGACGCCCGGGACGCTCTTGACGAAGTTGTCGAGCAGCCAGTTGAAGTTGGCTGCCTCGGTGCTCATCGCGGTCACGCTGGTCCTCCGGTCGGGGGGGTCGTGGTCGTGTCGGGCAGGTCGGACAGGTCGGGCAGGGCCTGGGCGGACGACGGATCGGGGGACGTCCGTCCGCGCGTCACGCCGGCCTGGAAGCCGGAGAGCATGCTGCGGACGTCGGCCGCGTTGCGGGAGCGCCGCGGCGCGGCGGCCGGTCGTGCGGTCGCGACCTGCGCGGCCGGCGTGGCCGCGGGCGTCCGCCGGGTCAGGGTCGCAGGCGGCTGGGAGTCGACGGCCGCCGGACTGTAGGCGGACAGGCGGCTGAGCTCGGTCAGCGCCTCCGACGCCAGGGCCGACCGCTGCCGCAGCACATCGGCCATGCCGTCCGGTCCGGCAACGGCGGCCACCGGAGCCGGTGGCTCCACCGGGGCCGGCGGCTCCGCCGGGGCGGCGGGGACCGCAGGAGCGGTGGCAGGCGCCGGCGGGGTCGCCGCAGGCCCGCTCTGCAGCGGGATCCCGAACAGCCCGCCCGCTTCCGGGGCGTCCTGTGCGAGCGGTGCCGGACGGGCGGGGAGTGGACCGCTCTCGGCCGGCGCGACCGCGGGCGGCGGCTCGACCGGCACGGGCGACGCCTCGACCGGCACGGGAGCGGTGGGGGCGGGTGACCCGCTCGCCGGCCTGGCCGGCGTCAGCGCCGGCACGAACGGGGCGGTCTCGGCCTCCAGGTCGCGCAGCTCGCGCCGCGACATCGGCCGGACGGGCGCGGGCGCCTCGGGCTCGTGACGCTTCCGCCCGAACATCCGGCGGCCGCTCTTGGCCTTGCTCGCCTTCCGCAGCGTCGAACGCGACGGCAGGATGTCGAGCGCGGCGGCCGCCGTGTGCCCGACCACCGGCTCGGGCGTCACCGCAGGCTGGGGCGGCGGCGGGGCGGCGAGCGCGCTCAGCTCGGACGCGGACTCCGGCGCGGTGGCCGGCTCCGGTACCGGGGCGGGCTCCGGCTCGTCGGCCACCGGCTCGGCGGCCACCGGCTCGGCGCTCTCCACGGCGTCCGGCAGCTCCGGAACCGCCGGCTCGCTCTCCTGCGGCCGCGCCTCGTCCGGCCGGCGCGCACGGAACGACGTGAACAGCCCGGACCGCCGCGGCGCCTCGTCGGCAGCCGGCGCCAGGGCCGGGTCGCCGACCGGCGACTCCGCCGGAGCCTCGACCGCCGCCTCCACCGCCGGGGGCGCCGCGGGGGCGGGCGGCGTGACGCGCGGCGGCGTCGAGCCGCGCCGGGGCAGGCCCGCCTCGGTGCGGACAGCCGGGGCGACGGGCGGCGCCGGGGCTGGCGGCGTGACGGCTGCCGGCGCCGGTAGCTCGGCGACCGGGGCGTCGTCCGCCGGCAGCACGGCCGGCACCTCGCCGGTGTCGTCGGCGGTGTCCGGGGCGGGCAGCTCCACCACGGCGCCGGGCACGAACAGCGCCGGCGGCAGCTCGATCCGCACGACGGTGCCCTTGGCCCGACCGGCCTCGAGGGTCACCGAGGCGTCGAGCCGGCGGGCGAGGCGGCCGACGACGAAGAAGCCCAGGCGCTGGGCACCGACGACCTCGGCGACGGGAGGCTCGGCGATCCGGGCGTTCGCCTCGGCGATCTCGTCGGCGCTCATGCCGAGCCCGTCGTCGGTGATCGTGACGACGACCCCCTTCGGTCCGGGGGCGGTGCTCACCACCACGCGCGAACCGGGGTCGGAGAAGTTGGTCGCGTTCTCCAGCAGCTCGGCCAGCAGGTGCGCCGTGGTCAGCGCGACGTGCCCGACCATCGGCGGGTCGGTCTGCAGGACGAGGTCCACGCGCTCGTAGTGCTCGATCTCCGAGGTGGCGGTCCGCACCACGTCGGACAGCGGAATGGGACGCCGCAGCCGGCGGCCGGTGTCGATCCCGGCGAGCACGAGCAGCGACTCGGCGTTGCGCCGCATGCGGGTGGCCAGGTGGTCGAGCCGGAACAGGTTCTCGAGGGTCTTCGGGTTCTCCTCGGTCCGCTCCAGCTGGTCGATGAACGCGAGCTGGCGCGACAGCAGCACCTGGTCACGGCGAGCGACGTTGACGAACATCGCCGCGATCGAGCCGCGCAGCGCTGCCTGCTCCTGGGCGACCTGGACCGTCGTCCTGTTCACGTCGTTGAACGCGGCGGCCAGCCGACCGACCTCGTCCTTGGACGTGACCGGGATGTCCGGCAGCGCGAGCGTCGGAACCTCGCCGGGGGTGTGCATCTGCTCGACCATCGCCGGCAGCTCGCGGCGGATCTCGGCCGCCGCGTCGGTCAGCCGGCGCAGCGGCCGGGTGATCCCGCGGGCGATGAGCAGGGCGAGCACGACGGGGACGACGACGAACAAGGCGGTGGCGACCCCGACCTGGACGGCCCAGGCGCGCGCCTCGGCCGCCACCTCGGAGGCCCGCTTCGCGACGACCTCGGCAATGGCCATCTCGGCCTGGCTGAGGTCCGCGATCGTGGCGTCGGCAGCCGCCCGCCACTGCTCGACGGTGAGCCCCTGAAGGACTCCGTCGGGGTCGGTGACGACGCGGCTCTGCGCGACCTGCAGGGAGTACCCGACGACCGGGAGGCGGACGCCGACGCGCGCGGCCAGCTCCTCGGCCTCGGCGCGGGCGACCTCACGCTGGGCGGCCAGGCCGGTGACCTTGGACTTGAGCTCGGGTGAGATGGCTCCGGCGGCCACCGCCGGCGTCACGAGGTCCCGCTCGACGGCGACGAGGTCGACGACGCGCTCGGCGGCGGTGTAGGCGCGCATCCCGGTGGCGAGCTGCTCGTCGTCCACCGCCTCGGCGACCCCGGCGGCGATGGCGGCCTCGGCCGCGATGATGTCGGTGTAGTCGGCGAAGACGGTCTCCGCGGAGACGGCGCCGGTGTCCACCTTGCGGCGGACGGCGTCCAGCTCCTCGTGCGCCGCCGCCGACGCGGCGAAGGTCTGCGCGGCCGACTCGTCGAGGATGTCGACGTCGATGCCGGCGAGCATCTCGCGCAGCCCCTCGATGCCCGCGGAGACCTGCCCGCGCACCTCCTCGAGCTGCGGGCGGGCGGACTCGTCACCGGCGAGCACGGCCATGGTCAGCGACCGCTCGGCCTGCAGGCCGCGAGCCAGCTGGTTGAAGCTCGCCGCGTTCGAGGCGAGCTCGTCGATCTGCGCGGCCCGGCGCGCGTCGTTCACGGCGCCGACCGAGAAGATGGTCGCGGCGACGAGCAGGGCGAGCACAGGCAGCGCCAGGACCGCCAGGATCTTCGACCTGATGCCGATGTTGCGCAGCATGGGCGACCTTCCGCTCGGGAACCGTGCTCCGCGCCAGGACAGTCACGGTGCGTCGTTTGCTTCGGGCGACCGGACGCTCGCATTGACGTCGGGCCCCGCGCCGGGTCGTCGGTTCACCCGATCGGAGCAGTGCCGCCCTGGCGCGTCGGCTTGCGCGACCGCGCCCTGAGCCTCCCTGCGACGGCGGGTGGGCCAGACTGTCCCCATGCCGCTGCGACCGGACCCCTGGGACGGCTGCGCCGCCGTCGTCCTGGCCGGCGGCGCGTCCCGGCGGCTGGGCCGGGACAAGCTCGTGGAACCGCTGCCCACGTCCCCGACGGTGCTCGACGCCGTCCTGGCCGGCGTCCCACGCGCCACCACCGTCGTCGTGGTCGGCCCCGTACGAGCGACGGCGCGGCCGGTGATCACCACGCGGGAGGACCCTCCCGGGAGCGGACCGGCGGCCGGGGTGGCCGCCGGCTTCCG
>JBMOMI010000125.1:0-3542 GCA_049325235.1 Actinomycetota bacterium
ACGGGGTTCTCGGCGTGCTGGAGCAGGTACGGGCTGGTCGACCGCGCGAGCCGGTTGGTCACCTCCCCCAGTGTGCCGAGACGGCCGCGACCGTGCCTGTGGACAACGGCCGCGGCCGTTCTGCCCCCTTTCCCTACGGTCATCCCTCGTGAGCACACCGGCGCGTTTCGGGGTCGACCCGGGAGAGCTGCTCGCCGCTGCGGCGGCGGCGGGCGAGGTGGCCGAGTCGATGGCCGTGGCGCGGCAGGCTCTCCTCGCGGTCCACCACCACGCCTGGGCGGAGGACCCCGGGCTGGCCGCGGACGCCGGACGGGCGATCGAGGCGCTCGCCAGGGCGTGCGAGATCGGGCGGTCGCGCGCGACGCAGCTGGAAGAGGCTCTCCGCGTCGCGGCGCAGTCGTACGCCCGCAGCGACCGGTGGTGGGAGCGATGACGGCGGCGGCGATGCCGGTGCCGGCGGTGGACGTGGTGGCGGCGCGGCGGGACGCGCAGCGGGTGGGGCAGGCAGCCGGGCTGGCGGCGCGAGCGGCGGACCGCGTGGGAGCCTCGCAGCCGGCGTCCTGGTTCGGAGGTGCCGCCTCGGCGGCGGATGCGGCGCGGGCCGAGCTGGCCCGGTGCGTGGACGACGTGGCGCGGCTGGCCCCGGTGGTCGCCGGCGCCGTGGGGGTGTACGCCGACCGGGTGGTGCCAGCGCTGGCGCGGATGCGGGCGGCCGCGGAGGACCTGCAGGTGGCGCTGGCGGTGCAGGCGTCGGACGACGCATCGCCCCGGGGAGCGCAGCTGGTCGCCGCCGCGTGGGCGGACTACGAGGCCGGGCAGGTGGCCTACCGGGCGGCGGTGACCGACTGCGAGCGGGCGCTGGCCGCGGTTCCGGCCCAGTCCGGCCCCCTGGTGCGCGGCCCGGGCCGGCACGTCCCGGACGGGCTGGGCGCGCTGTGGGCGGCCGCGGTGGCCGACCCGGCGGCCGGGGCGTGGGCGCTGACCGGGGCGTACGTCACGGACCGGCAGGCCTGGCGGTCGGCGGTCTCCGGCCTGCTGCCCGGGCTGGTCGAGCAGGTCCGGCACCCGGTCCGCACCGTGGACGAGCTTCTCGGAGGGCCGGCTTGGCGGGCCGGCGAGTGGGGAGTCGCGGCCGGCACCGCAGCCGGCGCGCTGATCGGGTTCGGCAAGCTCAAGCCGCTCACCGCGGCCGAGAAGCGCCGGTATGCGCCGAACATGGCCGACCCGGACGCGCCGCGGCCCCGGCGCCAGGCGTTGGACGAGCTCTTCGATGCCGTCGATCTCCCCTCTCAGGAGCACTACGCGATGGGCCACACGCTGCGACGGCATGTCGACGTGGACGACGGCTACCTCGAGGACCGCCTGCGACAGGGCACCGTGCTGGACAGCGCCGTGTGGGGACGACGTCCTCCCGGAGGTCTGGCGTCGAGCTGGCGTGACGTCGAGACCGCCGAGACATGGACGACCAGAGTCCTGCGGCACCACGAGCGATCGGTGCGTTCGTGGGCCTATGGTTCCGACACCGGCCCGTTGCGGTTGTCGCTGCCAGCGGACTCCTCGGTCGGAGAGGTCATGGAGATCGTCGATGACCGTCCACGCAAGAGACCCGCGAACACGGTCCGCGTGGTCCTTGCCAAGGATGAGCAGGGCGTCTTCGTGCTCACCGCCTTCCCAGACATCGATCCACGAGGAGGTCCCGGCACATGAGCCGATACCCGTTGACCGAGCGACTCGTCCGGCGGACATACCAGGACGGATACGAGCAGCGCTGTCTTGACACCGACCTGCGACTGCAGACCCTGATGTGGCACATCCACCGGGAGGGGCGTCTCGAGGACCTGATCGGCGAGCTGGACGAGCTCATGGAGCGATGCACGAACGAGTCGGCATCCCGAGCGGTTCTCGAGCCTTGGCTCGACGGCCGAGGGGCACCCGACGGTGACGACTGGCGCTGGGTGCTGCTGAACATCAACCACCTGGCCCGCCAGGTGCAGGAGCGTCCCGACGACGTCACGGCCCTCGAACCGGAGGACGACGAGCCGGGGCCGTTCCGAGCAGCCCGCTTCTTCGACGAGGCAAGCGCCCGGCGTGCCGTCGGCGAGGTGCTGCGCCGCCACGAGACCGCACTTCGGGAATGGTCGGACGCCCCCGAAGGAAGCTGGCGCCGACACCTCTACGCCGACCTCGGCTGGGACGTCGGCAAAGTCATCGACCGCCGGCAGCCCTTCGACGGCCCGGTGACGGGCGCCGTCGTCATCGTCGTCCTCGATGACCAACGGATCCGCGTCCACGACTCCTACCCGGAACTGCCTCTGGACGAGACCGTGCGCGCCCGCTACCCGGACCTACCGCACTTCTTCGGCGCCTACTTCGGCGACGTCCCGGAGCCGCCGTGGCTTGCGCAGCAGGACTTCATCCGCTGGACGCACGCGTGGGCAAAGGAACGGATGGTCGCGCAGCTGCATCAGCTGCTGGAGCTCCCGGACGACGAACTCAGGTCCGCGGTCGCCGCACTGGGAAGTCACATCGTTCCGCACGCGTGCCGCGCCTGGGTGCTGTCCATGGTGCACCGGTTCACGTCCACGGTCTGGACAGACGATGACGGGCAGCCGATCGACTTCTTCGCCATGACGAAGCGGCGCGGGGACCACGGGGCCACCTGAGTCGCCGAGACCTTCCAGCCGGCGCAGTGAGGGCTCACCCCGGGCGTGCCTGGCACGGCACGACCAGCACCTGCCCGGGCACGATGAGGTCCGGGTCGGGCCCCACCACCGTGGCGTTGACCCCGTAGTCCGCCCGCCAGGCTCGGTCGATCTCGGCGTTCGTCGCGGTCGGCCCGAGGCGCTGCGCGGCCAGCCCCCACAACGTGTCGCCGGCCCGGACGGTGAGGGTGCAGGTCGGGGCGCTCCCGCTGTCCGGCGGCGGCGCGGGTGGAGGCGCGGGCGGCGGCTCCGGCGGCGGCGTCGGTGGTTCAGGGCTCGAGGTCGGCGACGGCTCGACGGTCGGCGAGGGGCCGGCGTCCCCCGGTGGCGGGCGCTCGGGCTCCGATGTCGCGGTCGGCTGCGTGGAATCGGCTGTCCCAGAGGCAATCTGCGTCGGCACGGCCAGGACGACGACGAGCAGCACCGGCGCCACCGCGGTCAGAGCCAGACCCGCCGCGCGCCCGAGGCGCTCACCGTCCGGCGACGGGATGGGGTGAACCACCGACGTCACCGGACGCGTCTCGCCGGGCTCCACCCGGAGCACGAGCTCGCGCCTCTCGGGCGCCGGTGGTGGCGTCAGGGCGTGCCGTACCGCCAGCCAGCACGCGGCCAGCAGGCCGGCGACCGCGACGGCGGCGGTGACGCGCAACGCGACGAGCCACGCGCCGTCCACCTGGGTGCTGCGCCAGATCACGAGCGCCGGGACGACGAGCAGCGCGGCCGTGCAGGCCGTCGCCACCCGCCATCCGGGACTCATGCGTCGCGGCCCTGCCCGCCCTCGTCCTCGGAGTCGGTCGGGCTCTCCTCCGCCCGCCGCGCCGCCTCCTGCTCCTCCCGGTA
>JBMOMI010000125.1:3552-8478 GCA_049325235.1 Actinomycetota bacterium
CGCGGCAGCGCGTCGGAAGCCGGCCGATCGCCTCGTTCACGGCCAGGGCCACCTCGCTCGTCGAGGCCTCGTCGTCGGTGGCGCCGCTGGTGATCGGCTCGCCCCGCGCCGCCTCCTGCTCCTCCCGGTAGCGCAGCCTCCGCAGCCGCCGGGACATGTTGACGAACAACAGGATCGTCGCGACGACGACACCGAACGTGGCGAGGAAGCCGATCAGCCCGGGGCTGACCGAGTTCGGGTCCAGGCCCTCGCCGGCCGACACCAGCAGGCCGGTCATGCGCGGATCCCGGCGAACAGGTCGTCCTCGGGCAGCTCGGTCTCCACCAGCGAGCGGGCGAGCTCGAAGTCCTCGGTGGGCCAGATACGCGCCGCCAGCTCGTGGTCGACGGCGAAGAACGACCCGTCCGGGTCCACCTGGGTCGCGTGGGCCAGCAGCGCGCGGTCACGGACGGGGAAGTATTCGCCGCAGGGCACACGCGTCGTGATCGGCCGTTCGTCGCGCTCCTGTTCCTGCCAGCGCTCGAGCCAGTCACCGAACGGCGACTCGCGACCCTCGTGGAGCAACGCCCCGTGGTAGGCCGTCAACCGCGCCTTGTGGAACGTCTGGTTGTAGTAGAGCTTGAGCGGCTGCCACGGCTCGTGGGGCCCGCGGTACCGGTCCGGGTCACCGGCCGCCTCGAACGCCTCCACCGACACCTTGTGGCACATGATGTGGTCCGGGTGGGGATAGCCGCCGTTCTCGTCGTAGGTCGTCATGACGTGCGGGCGGAAGCGGCGCACCAGGTGCACCAGGGGCTCGGCCGCCACGTGCAGCGGCTCCAGCGCGAAGCAGCCGGGGGGCAGCGGCGGCGGCGGGTCGCCCTCCGGCAGGCCGGAGTCGACGAAGCCGAGCCACTCGTGGCGGACGCCCAGGATGCGGACCGCCTCGGCCATCTCCTTGCGCCGCACCTCGGGCATGTCCCGCTGGACCGACGGGTCGTTCGCGAGCCGCGGGTTGAGGATGTCGCCCCGCTCGCCCCCGGTGCAGGTGACGACGAGCACCTCGACGCCCTCGGCCACGTAGCGGGCCATCGCCGCGGCTCCCTTGCTGGACTCGTCGTCCGGGTGCGCGTGCACGGCCATCAGCCGCAGGGGCTCGCCGTCACGCGTGACGGCCCCACTGGTCGTCACCTAAGGGTCCTCCTCGTCGGTCGTCCTCGGGCCTGCCGCGTTCCAGCCGGCGGGCTCGGTGGACAATCATCCCTGACGACGTCTCGCCGACTCACCCGGAGCCCGACATGCCCGTTCCGCCGGAACCTGCGCCGCCCCCGGTGCGCCCGGCCGAGCGCTACGGGGACCGGCGGACGGGGCGCGGGCCGCTCGTCGCCGTCCTCGCCGTCGTGGCCGCCACCTTCGTGGCATGGGTCGTGTGGGCGGGCCTGGGGGTCGCCGGGCGCGACGTCCGCTGGAGCGACGTCGGGTACGACGTCGTCGACGACACGACGGTGGTGGTCACGTTCACCGTCGTGAAGGACCCGAAGGGCACTGCCGTGTGCACGGTGGAGGCGCTGAACAGCCAGTTCGCCGAGGTCGGGCTGGCGACCGTGGAGATCGGACCGGCCGAGCAGCGCGCCGTCCAGCGGACGGCGACGGTGCGCACCGCCGAGCGAGCCGTCACCGGCGTCGTGGAGTCGTGCACCGCCGGCTGAGTCCTGCAGGACGCCCGAGGGGTTGTTATCCTCGTCCTTTCCCTGAGTCACCCGGCCAGCCGAGGCGCAGCCGAAGCGGGCGGGGATGACATGTGCCGTCGCAGCCGCTGCACTGGTCAGAGGGTGCCGCGGACCCACGGCACCACGCACCACGAGGAGACCAAGCACCGTGACCGAGACCCGCACCGAGACCTGGCTCACCCAGGACGCCCACGACCGCCTGAAGGCCGAGCTCGAGCACCGCACCGGCCCCGGGCGCGCCGAGCTGGCCCAGCGCATCGAGGCCGCGCGTGCGGAGGGTGACCTGCGCGAGAACGGCGGGTACCACGCGGCCAAGGAGGAGCAGGGCAAGAACGAGGCCCGCATCCGCCAGCTCCAGGAGCTGCTGCGCACCGCGAAGGTCGGCGAGGCGCCGCCGGACGACGGTGTCGTCGAGCCCGGGATGGTCGTGGTCGCCAAGGTCGGCGGTCGCGAGATGACCTTCCTCCTCGGCAGCCGCGAGAGCGCCGGGCACACCGACCTGGACGTCTACAGCGAGAAGTCCCCCCTCGGTTCGGCTATCAACGGCCGCAAGGCCGGCGACACCGTCGCGTACACGGCGCCGAACGGCAAGCAGATGGACGTCGAGATCGTCTCGGCCAAGCCCTACACCGACTGACGCCCACGGCGGCTAGCGGGACGCGGCCCGGCGGTACTGCCACGTGGCGAGCGGGACGAAGACGATCAGGATGACGGCCGCCCAGATCACCGTGTAGATCTCCGGGTTCCGCATCGCCCACGATCCTGTCGCCGTGATGGCACCCGTCGGGTCGGCGTTCCCGAACAGGTCCCGCGCGGCCTGCGTGACCGCTGAGACCGGGTTCCACTCGGCGAACGCGCGCAGCGGCCCGGGCAGCGTCGAGATCGGCACGAAGGTGTTCGCGATGAACGTCATCGGGAAGATGACGATGAACGCCGCGTTGTTCACCACCTCCGGTGTCGGCACGAGCATCCCGATCCACGCCATCACCCACGAGACCGCATAGGCGAACAGCAGCAGCAGCGCGAAGCCCAGCACCGCCTCCGGCACCGACGTCCGGATCCGCCATCCGACCACCAGCCCGGTGCTGGCCATCACGACGAGCACGAGCACGTTGTTGACGACGTCGGAGAACGTCCGCCCGACCAGCACGGCCGAGCCCGACATCGGCAGCGACCGGAACCGGTCGATGATCCCCTTCTTCACGTCGTCCGCGAGACCGGCGCCGGTGATCGTGGCCCCGAACACGACCGTCTGCGCGAAGATCCCCGCGATGAGGAACTCGCGGTAGGCGGCGCCGCCGCTCTCCTGCCCGATCGCGCCGCCGAAGACGTACGCGAACAGCAGGATGAACATGATCGGCTGCAGCGTGGTGAACACCAGCAGGTCCGGGACCCGCTTGATCTTGATCAGGTTGCGCTTGGCGACGACGTAGCCGTCGACCAGAGCGCCGGGGGCCCTCATCGCACCTCCTCCAGCGCCGCCGCCGGCGGCTCGGCCGGCTGGTCGGCGACGTGCCCGGTCAGCGCCAGGAAGACGTCGTCCAGCGTGGGACGCCGCAGGCCCACGTCGCTGACGGCGATCCCGGCGCCGTCCAGCCGGCGCAGCGCCTCGACGAGCACCGCGGCGCCCCCGGTGACCGGCGCCGTCACCGTGCGGGTGTGCTCCTCGACCCCCACGTCGCCGAGGCACAGGGGGCGCAGCGCCGTCCGGGCGGCCTCGAGCTGCGCCCGGTCCTCCACGACCAGCTCGATGCGCTCGCCGCCCACCTGGCCCTTGAGCTGGTCGGCCGTGCCGTGGGCGATGACCCGGCCGTGGTCGATGACCACGATGTCGTCCGCCAGGCGGTCGGCCTCCTCGAGGTACTGCGTGGTGAGCAGCAGCGTGGTGCCACCGGCGACGAGGTCGGTGATGACGTCCCACATGTCGGTGCGGCTGCGCGGGTCGAGCCCGGTGGTCGGCTCGTCGAGGAAGAGCACCGGCGGGTCGGCCACCAGCGAGCCGGCCAGGTCCAGCCGGCGGCGCATGCCGCCGGAGTACGTGCGCACGGGCCGGTTCGCGGCGTCCGACAACCGGAACTGCTCCAGCAGCTCGCGGGCCCGCGCCCGGGAGCGGTGCCGCCCCAGGTGGTACAGCCGGCCGATCATGTCGAGGTTCTCGAAGCCGGTGAGGTACTCGTCGACCGCCGCGTACTGGCCGGACACGCCGATGAGCCTTCGCACGCCGCGAGGGTCGGCCAGCACGTCGACACCGGCGACCTCGGCACGGCCGGCATCCGGCCGGAGCAGCGTCGTGAGCACCCGCACGGCGGTGGTCTTGCCGGCGCCGTTCGGCCCGAGCAGCCCGAGCACGGTGCCCTGCGGCACCTCGAGGTCGACACCATCGAGCGCGGTCACCGTCGCGAACCGCTTGACGAGCCCTTCGGCCCGGATGGTCGTTGGCACGCCGACGACACTAGGCGGGGGGTCCGACAGCGGTCACCGGCTTTTCCGGCACGTTGCCCGGCTGAGGCGGGGTGAAGTCGGCCAGCGGCCCGCGAACCACGGCAACCCGGGCCGCGGCGAGGATGGCGGCGACGTCGATGACCTCCTGCGCGACCGCCCCGGCCAGCGGCGTGAGCAGCCCGGCCACCGCGAGGGCCATGCCGACCGCAGAGGCGGCGATGCCGCCCACGGCGCTCTGCAGCGCGATGCGGCGCATGCGGTCCCCGATGTGCAGCAGGTCGTCGAGCCGCTCCATCGAGGAGTCCAGGACGACGATGTCGGCCGCCTCGGCGGTCACGTCGCTGGTGGCGCCGAACGCCACCCCCACGGACGCGGCGGTCATCGCCGGGGCGTCGTTGATGCCGTCCCCGAGGAACAGGGTCGGGGCGCGCGCCGTGCGGTCACGGACGACGTCCAGCTTGCCCTCGGGCGAGACCCCGGCGTGGACGTCGGCGATGCCGACCAGCCCCGCCAGGTACTCCACCTCGCTGGCGCGGTCCCCGGAGATGAGCACGGTCTCGCGGACGCCGTGACGCTCGGCCAGGTGGGCGACGAAGGCCGCGGCGTCCCCGCGCGGCTGGTCCCGGAAGCGGACGACGGCGGCGTACCGGTCGTCCAGGACGACGACGCACTCGAGGCCGGCCGCGGCGTCCGGCACCAGCCCGGCCGCCGACGGGTCGAGGGCCAGCGCGCGGGCGCGGTCGGTGACGCGCACGCGCCGGCCGTTCACCTGCCC
>JBMOMI010000126.1:0-8476 GCA_049325235.1 Actinomycetota bacterium
CGGCGGTCGGCGACCCGCACCAGTCGATCTACGGCTGGCGGGGGGCGAGCGCGGGCAACCTCGAGTCGTTCCCGCGGCACTTCCCCCGCGCCGGTGGCCGAGCGGCGGGCGTCGCGTACCTGAGCACGAGCTGGCGGAACGACACCGCGGTGCTGGCGGCGTCCAACACGGTCGCCGGGCCGCTGCGGGCGGCGTCCCGGGTCCAGGTGCCGCCGCTGGAGGCGCGGCCGGGGGCCGGTCGCGGCCAGGTCCTCGCCCGGTACCACGCCGACGTGGAGGAGGAGGCGGCCGCAGTCGCCGACGACCTCGCCCGGCTCTGGGGGCAGGACGACGTCGCGGTCGCGGGCGGGGGGCAGCGCCGGTCGATGGCGGTGCTGTGCCGCAAGCGGTCCCAGTTCGAGGTCGTCGAGGCGGCCCTGCGCGCGCGGGGCCTGCCGGTCGAGGTGGTCGGCCTCGGCGGGCTGCTGTCGCGCCCCGAGGTGGTCGACCTGGTCGCAACGCTCCAGGTCGTGCACGACCCCGGGCGCGGCGACGCGTTGATGCGGCTGCTGACCGGGCCCCGCTGGCGGATCGGCCCGCGTGACCTGGAGACCCTGGCCGAGTGGGCCCGCGTCCTCGTGGCGCGGCACCGTGCCGCGTGGGCGGGGGCCGAGCCCACCGACGGGGACGAGCCGGTCAGCCCCGACGCCGTGGACGACCGCAGCATCGTCGACGCGCTCGACGAGTTGCCCGCGCCGACGTGGGTCGGCCGGCACGGCCGCGGTTTCTCCGCCACTGGGTACGCCCGGCTGCGCCGCCTCGGCACCCTCCTCGCCGGCCTGCGGGCACGGGCCGGTCTGCCGCTGCCCGAGCTCGTCGCCGAGGCCGAGCGGGCGCTGCTGCTCGACGTCGAGGTCGCCGCCCGACCCGGCGTCCCGCCGGCCGCGGCCCGCAGCCAGCTCGACGCGTTCGCGGACGTGGCGGCGTCCTTCGCGGACGGCGCCGACCGCCCCACGCTCGGGGCGTTCCTCGCGTGGCTGGCGGCCGCCGAGGACCGTGAGCGCGGCCTTGAGGCCGGCGACGACACCCCGGACGTCGCGCTCGCGCCGGGCGACGTGGAGCCCAGCCGCAGCGCCGTGCAGGTGCTCACCGTGCACGCGGCCAAGGGGCTGGAGTGGGACGTCGTGGCGGTGCCCGGCCTGTCGGAGGGCACGTTCCCGGCGCGACGGTCGGTGCCGAAGGACCCGACCGCGCCGGACACGGGCAGCGGCTGGCTGACCGGCCTCGGGGTGCTGCCCTACGAGCTGCGCGGCGACCGTGCCGCGCTGCCGGCGTTCGAGTGGCGGGCCGCGCGGACGCAGAAGGAGCTCGACGAGGCCCGCGGCCGGTTCCGGGCGGCCTGCGGGGCGCACGAGGTGGCCGAGGAGCGCCGGCTGGCCTACGTGGCCTTCACGCGCGCCAGGTCGCTGCTGCTGCTCTCGGGCGCGTGGTGGGCGGACGGGGTGACCCCCCGGCGCCCGTCGCGCTTCCTGCTGGAGATCGCCGAGGCCGCCGCCGGCCTGCCCGGCGTCGTCGTCCGGGGCCTCGACGGCGAGACGGTCGGGGCCGGCCCCGCGCAGGAGAGCAACCCGCGGCTGGCCGAGCCGCGCAGCGCCGTGTGGCCGTCCGACCCGCTCGGCCCACGTCGTCCGGCGCTGGTCGCTGCGGCACGGCTGGTCCGGGACGCCGGCTCCCCGCCGGAGGGCACGGCCTGGTCGCAGGAGGTGGACCGGCTGCTCGCCGAGCGGGACGCCTCAGCGCGGGGCCGGCCGGTGACGGTGGCGCTGCCGGCGCACCTGTCGGCGTCCCGGCTCGTGGAGCTGGCCGCCGACCCGGTGGCGCTGGCGGCGGCCATCCGGCGGCCGATGCCCCGCGAGCCGCGCCCGCAGGCCCGGCGGGGCACCGCGTTCCACGCCTGGCTGGAGCGGCGGTTCAACGCGAGCACGCTCGTCGACGTCGTCGAGCTGCCCGGCGCCGGGGACGACGACGCCCCGGGCGACGCCGAGCTGACGCGGCTGCAGGCGGCGTTCGAGGCCTCGGAGTGGGCCGACCAGCAGCCGGTCGCGGTGGAGGTGGACCTGGAGACCCCGGTCGGCGGCCTCGTGCTCCGGGGCCGGGTGGACGCCGTGTTCTCCCGGCCGGGCGGGCGGTGGGAGGTCGTCGACTGGAAGACCGGCGCGCCGCCGACCGGTGACCGGCGGCGCGCGGTGGCCGTGCAGCTGGCCGTGTACCGGCTGGCGTGGGCCCGGTTGCAGGGCGTGGACGTCGGCCGCGTGGGGGCCGCGTTCTTCTACGCGTCCACCGGCGAGACGGTCCGTCCCGCCGACACGCTCGACGAGGCCGGCCTCGAGGCACTCGTCCTCGGCGTCCCGGCCGAGCCCCTCGACGGCAGGAGTGACGCGATCGCGTCATCCGCTCGGGCAGCAGGACCAAAGTCCTTCCCCGGGAGGGAACCTCATGGCCACGCTGGACGCCTTCGCCGGTCGGCAGGGGGCCGGCAGGAGGGGGACGGACCGACATGACCGCCGTTGCGTTGGGCGTGGTGGCCGAGCGCCGCCAGCTGCTGCGGATCACCGAGGACCTCGTGCGGGAGTTCCACCCGACGCGGTCCGCGGGCGCCGTCATCCGCACCGTCGTCCAGTGCCGGGACGAGCTCGTCCGCTGCGGCGTGCGTGCGGGGCTGTCGGTGGCCGCAGAAGAGATGGCACGCCGGCGTCTCAGCGGCTGAGCGTCACCGGACGTCCGGCCGGCCGGCAGGTCAGAGCGGTTCGTCGCCGACGTCGGCGTCCAGGTCGCGGAGCATCTGCACCGCGTCGTCCACGACGGAGGACTCGCCGGTCGTCACGCCGTGCAGCAGCCACCGGGCCAGCGCGAGCTCCCCGGCCAGGCGGGCGCGGGTGGCCAGGTGCCGGTCGGGCTGCTCGCGGCGGGCGACCGCGTACGACTCCAGCACCGAGTCGAGCGCGTCGGCGTCCGCGCCCACCGCGACCCACGCCAGGTCGTCGGCCGGGTCGGCCACCTTGGCCTCTCCCCAGTCGAGCATCCCGACGACGCGCCCGCCGGCGACCAGGACGTGCTCGGCGACCAGGTCGCCGTGCACGACCGCGGGCTGGAACCGCCAGCGCCCGACGTCCTCGAGCACCTTCTCCCAGCGGGTCAGCAGCCGCGCCGGCACGTGCCCGGTCTGGGCCGCCCGGTCGACCTCGGCCAGGCGGCGCTCCCGGTACTCGCCGGCGTCGTAGACGGGCAGCCCGGCCTCCTCGACCACCGAGTGCGGCAGGTCGTGCAGGCTCGCCAGGGCCCGGCCCAGCCCGGCGGCCAGGCCGGGGCCCGGTCGCAGCTCGCCCGGGTGGAGGGGCGCGCCGTCCAGGTAGGGGTAGACGACGGCCCGGCCGCCCTCCGGCAGCGGCGCCGACCCGGCCACCCGCGGGACGTCGAACGCGAGCCCGCCCGGCTGGCCCGCCAGCTCGCCCAGCGCCGCGAGCAGGCGCAGCTCCGACTCCAGCGCCGCGCCGGCCGCGGCCCCGCGCGGGGCACGCACCACCCAGCGGCGGCGGCGGGCGTCCTGAACGACGGCGACGTCGAAGTCGGCGCCGGAGACGTCGGGCTCGCGCGCGGCCACCGGGTGGAGGTCCCGCACCGCGGCGGTGGCCAGCGCGGCGAGCACGTAGGCAGACCTGGGCACGACGCCCACCGTAAGGCGGGCCACGCCCGGGCAGGCCGCCGGGAGGCGTGTCGGGCGCGTCGCGTCGCCGGCCCCTACCGTGGCGGCGTGCCGTTGCAGCGCCTGGCGCTCGGTCGCGCCACCGTCGACCGCGCCGCCCACCTGCGCACGGACCCGTCGCTGCTCGACCGGGTGTGGGCGGCGCCGTCCACCCGGGTGCTGCGCGTGGGGCGTGGTCGCACGCCGGTCGTCGACGGCGCGAAGGGACCCGCCCTGGCCCTGGTGCCTCCGTCGCAGGTTCCCGCCGGCGAGGTGCGGGTGTTCCTCGGCGAGGGACCCGACGGGACGGCGTACGTCGCGGTGCCGGCCGAACCGCAGGAGTCGTGGCTCGGGCTGCTGACCGAGGCCGTTGCCCTGCTGGGCTGGCACGCCACCCACCCGCACTGCCCGCGCTGCGGCGCGCCGACCGAGCCGGTCGAGGCCGGCTGGTCGCGGCGCTGCCCGGCCGACGGCAGCGGTCACTACCCCCGCACCGACCCCGCCGTGATCATGACCGTCGTCGACGACGACGACCGGCTGCTGCTCGGCCACAACCCGGCCTGGCCGCAGCGCCGCTACTCCACGCTCGCCGGGTTCGTCGAGCCGGGTGAGTCGCTGGAGTCCGCGGTGCGGCGCGAGGTGCTCGAGGAGGTGGGCGTCGTCGTCGGGGACGTGGAGTACCTCGGCTCGCAGCCGTGGCCGTTCCCGGCGTCCCTGATGCTCGGCTTCACCGCGCGGGCGGTCGACCCGACGGTGCGCACGGACGGCGTGGAGATCACCGATGCCCGCTGGTTCACGCGCGAGCAGCTGGCGGCGGCGGTCACGTCGGGCGAGGTGGTGCTGCCGGGCGGCATCTCGATCGCCCGGCGGCTCGTCGAGCACTGGTACGGCGCCGAGCTCGTGGACGGCACCGAGTCGTGGCGGTGACGCGCGGGCAACCCGACGGTCAGCCCCGGACGACGAGCGCCGGGGACGTCGGGCGGTCGAACCGCAGGACGACGTCCGCCCGGTCCGCCGGCCACGTCTCGGCGACGTAGCGCGCCCAGGCGCCGGCCACCCGCGGCAGGTCGGCGGCGGCGACCCGCCGGGCGAGCGCCTCCGTCGACGTCGACAGGTGCACGCTGACGTCGACGGCGTCGGCGGTCTCCCAGCGCAGCAGGAACGGCCCGTCGAGCACGCAGACCGTGCCGGGCGCCGCCCGTAACCGCGGGGCCCGGGTCGCGCGGTCGCGCTCGGCGTCCCAGAACGTCGGCAGCCACGTGCCGCGGCCGCCCGGCCCGAGCGGGTCGAGCACCTCGCGCCGCAGCGCGTGCCAGTCGTACCAGCGCTCGTAGCCGGCGTCCGGGTCGGCGGGACCGTGCTCGAGGCGGATCGAGCGGGGGCGCAGGAAGTCCTCGGCGCGGACCCGCGCCACCGGTCGCCCGGCGGCGGCCACGGCGGCAGCGACCGCGTCGGCGACCATCGCCGTGTCGGCCGGCACCGCGCCGTCCACCGCCACCCGGGCGACGCGCCCGGCCAGCGGCTCGGCGACGTCCAGGGCGGCGTCCGTCACCCGCCAGGCGACGTCCCGCAGGTTGACCGGCTCGACCCGCACGCCGGACGTCAGGCGCCCAGGCGCGCCTTCACCTCGGCCAGCGACGGGTTGGTGGCGGACGACCCGTCCGGGAACAGCAGCGTCGGCACGGTCCGGTTGCCGCCGTTGACGGTCATCACGTACTCCGCGGCGCCGGGCGCCTGCTCGATGTTGACCTCCGCGTAGGCGATGCCCTCGCGGTCCAGCGCCTTCTTGAGGACGCGGCAGTAGCCGCACCAGGTCGTGGTGAACATCGTCACCTCGCCGGCGGCGGGCAGGTGCTCGGGGGCGGCGGAGGACACGTCGGCGATCTCCTCGGGTCGGGGACGTCGGTCAGTCGCCCGGCCACAACAACGTGGCCGGCCCGGTTTCATCCCGGGACGTCCCGCGGTGTCGGCAGCGCTTGCGAGGATGGCCGTCGCCATGACGAGCCACGACCCGGACGCCGTCCTCGCCGCCCTCGACCCCGAGCAGCGGGAGGTCGCCACCGCCGTGACCGGGCCGGTGTGCGTCCTCGCGGGCGCCGGCACCGGCAAGACGCGCGCCATCACGCACCGGATCGCGTACGGCGTCCACGCCGGCGTGTACGTGCCGCAGCAGGTACTCGCGGTGACGTTCACCGCCCGCGCGGCCGGAGAGATGCGGTCCCGGCTGCGGGACCTCGGCGTCGCCGGCGTCCAGGCCCGCACGTTCCACGCGGCGGCGCTGCGGCAGCTGCAGTACTTCTGGCCGCAGGTCGTCGGCGGCCCCCCGCCGCAGCTGCTGGAGCAGAAGGCGCGGGTGGTCGCCGAGGCCGCTGCCCGCCTGCGCCTGCAGGTGGACCGGGCCGCCGTGCGTGACCTCGCCGCGGAGATCGAGTGGGCCAAGGTCAGCCTGCTCACGCCCGACTCCTACGTGCCGGGCGCGACCCGCGCGGCGCGCGGCACCCCCGGCGGGTTCGACCTCGTCACGGTCGGGCGGCTCCTGCAGTCCTACGAGGACGTGAAGACCGACCGCGGCGTCATCGACTTCGAGGACGTGCTGCTGCTCACCGCCGGCATCCTCACCGAGCGGGCGGACGTCGCCGAGTCCGTGCGGCGCCAGTACCGCCACTTCGTCGTCGACGAGTACCAGGACGTCAGCGCGCTGCAGCAGCGCCTGCTCGACCTGTGGCTCGGCGAGCGGGACGAGGTCTGCGTCGTCGGCGACGCGAGCCAGACGATCTACTCGTTCGCCGGGGCCAGCCCGCAGCACCTGCTCGGCTTCCCCCGTCGCTACCCCGGGGCGGCCGTGGTCAAGCTGGTGCGCGACTACCGCTCGACCCCGCAGGTGGTCGCCCTGGCCAACGCGCTGCTCGACGCGGCCCCGCCGCAGGCGCGCCGGGCCCGCGTGGAGCTGGTCGCCCAGCGCGAGGCCGGGCCGGCGCCGACCTTCACCGAGTACGCGGACGACGTCGAGGAGGCCGCCGGGGTCGCCGCGCGGATCCGGGAGCTCGTGGCGGGAGGGACGCCGGCGTCGCAGATCGCGGTCCTGTTCCGGACCAACGCCCAGTCCGAGCCCCTGGAGCAGGCGCTCGCCAGCGCCGGCATCGGCTACCTGCTGCGCGGCGGCGAGCGCTTCTTCGCCCGGCGCGAGGTCCGCGAGGCGATCATGGTGCTGCGCGGCGCGGCCCGTGCGGACGACGGCCAGGCGCCGCTGGGGGAGGCCGCCCGCGACGTCCTGGCCACCCAGGGCTGGACGCCGCAGCCGCCGTCGGCGACGGGCGCCGTCCGCGAGCGGTGGGAGTCGCTGCAGGCGCTCGTCGCGCTCGCCGACGAGGTCGCCGTCGCCCGGCCGGGCGCTCGGCTGGCCGACCTCGTGGCCGAGCTCGCCGAGCGGGCCGAGGCCCAGCACGCCCCGACCGTCGAGGGGGTCACGCTGGCCTCGCTGCACGCTGCGAAGGGCCTGGAGTGGGACGTCGTGTTCCTCGTCGGGCTCTCCGAGGGGCTCCTGCCGATCTCGTTCGCGGCGACGCCGGACGCCGAGGAGGAGGAGCGCCGGCTGCTGTACGTCGGCATCACGCGGGCCCGCGAGCAGGTGCACCTGTCCTGGACCCTCTCCCGGACGCCGGGAGGCCGGGCGACGCGCAGCCCGTCCCGGTTCCTCGACGGCCTGCGACCGGATGTGGCCGGCCGAGGCGGGCGCACGCGGCACTCGGAGCCGGGACGCCGCCGCGCCGGGCCCGGCCGGCAGAGCGGCCTGGCACGGCGGTGCCGCACGTGCAACGCAGCGCTCGCCAGCGCCGCGGAGCGCAAGATCGGCCGGTGCTCCTCGTGCCCGCCGACCTACGACGAGCAGATCCTGGAAGCGTTGCGGGAGTGGAGGTCTCGCACCGCGGCGGAGGCGAAGGTGCCGGCGTACGTCGTGTTCACCGACGCGACGCTGGTGGCGATCGCGGAGAGCCGGCCGCGCGACGTCCCGGCCCTGGCGGGGATCGCCGGCGTCGGCCCGGTGAAGCTCGAGCGGTACGGCCCGGCCGTGCTCGACGTGCTCGCCGGACACGATCGGACCAACGCCTCGGAAAATGCGTTGTGCCCTCCCGAGGTGGCCCCCTAGGGTCGTCGACGTCGAGCTCACGACCGTGGCGCGCCCTCGCGCGCGAGCGGCGAGAAGGAGAGGAGGTGGCCTGATGGTGATCAGCATGATCGCGAACCGCGGCGTCGTCGCGGCCCGGACCCGTGCCCCGAAGGCCGCCTACGTGCCTCTCCTGGCGGGCACGACCGGCACCGATGAGTTCGTCCCCGCTGCGGGGTCCGTCCCTGGAGGCCATCCGGACTAGGTCGTCGACCGCATCCGGCGCCTCCAGGCCGCGGAACCCGAACACCGGGATCCGCGGCCTTTCTCATTCCGCCACCACGAGTGACCAAGGAGGTGACCGATGCAGCTCACGGCCATGCTCGATGCGCTGAGCGACCAGGTCGACGACCCGACCACGTCTCGCGGCACTGCGTCGGACGACATCCCGTGTCGTGCCAACGACGCCGAGCTGTGGTTCGCCGAGTCCCCGGACGACGTCGAGTTCGCCAAGTCCCTGTGCCGCACCTGCCCGGTGCGCGAGGCGTGCCTGGCCGGTGCTCTCGAGCGCCGTGAGCCCTGGGGCGTCTGGGGCGGCGAGCTGTTCGTCTCGGGAGTCGTCGTCCCGCGCAAGCGGCCGCGCGGCCGGC
>JBMOMI010000127.1:0-8436 GCA_049325235.1 Actinomycetota bacterium
CGTCCTCCACGTCACGGTCCGCCGCGTCAGCGGCGGACGTCCCGTCGGCGTCATCGGCACTCGACATGACTGGAGCCCTGACGCCTGGCGTGGTGCGAGCCTGGTGGTACGCCGATCTACGCCCCCGTCTCAGCGACGAGTTTTCCGGACTCGCTGACGAGCTCAGTACGGCGGTGCTGGTACGTCGAGCTCGGCGCCGGAGTCAGCATCCCGGCCGGGCTCCCGAGCTGGGAGGAACTCGTCGAGCGCGGCCTCGAACGCCTCAGCGGGGAGCTGCCGGTGGAGCAGGTCAAGGATCTGAACGTGCTCGATCGGGCCGAGCTCATCGCACGGCAGCAGCCGCAGGTGCTGCGTGACGTCGTGGCCGACGCCTGCGACGTGTCACAGCACGCCCTGTCCCATGCCTTGCTCTCCGGGCTGGGCTGCCGGGAGGTGGTGACGACCAACTTCGACCGCTGTTTCGAGCTGGCCGACGCCGACCAGCACGTGCGCGTTCTGCCCTGGGAGGCGCCGAACCCAGGAGCCCCATGGCTGCTGAAGATGCACGGCGACGTCCGGCATCCCGAGAGCATCGTGCTGACGCGTGGGGACTTCGCCACCTACGACGCCCGCTACCGTCCGGCCGCCTCCGTCCTGCAGGCGCTGATCCTCACGCGTCACGTCTTGTTCGTCGGCGCCTCGATGACCGACGACAACGTGCTGCGCCTCGCGTACGAGGTGTCCCGACTGAGGCAGGACCACCACCTGTCGCACCAGTGGGGCACGGTGCTGGACGTCGGACGCAGCGATGCCAAACGCGCCCTGTACGCCCGGGACCTCGCGTGGGTGTCCTTCGACGGCGAGTCGCTGCAGGACCGCGCTCGACAGCTGGAGATCTTCCTGGACGTCGTCACGTGCTACGCGACCGATGACTCCTCCTGGTTGCTGGATCCCGACTTCGCGCCCCTTGACCCTGAGGGTGCTCAGGTGGCCCGAGAGCTGAGGAAGCTCGTCCCGGACATCCGCCGGCTGGCGGCACACAACCCCGCGTGGACACGGATTGCTGAGACTCTCGGCCGGCACGGTGCCGGCGAGGGAGGAGTCAGTCGGTGACGAGCTTCTGCAGTTCCCCGAGCCGCGTCGGGTAGGCGCCATGGAACGTCTTCGGACCCCTACCGCCCGCCGGATGCCACAGGAACGTGACCATCCGCTGCTTTCCCCCAATGGTGCGGTGGGCGAGGTTGATGGTCTCGCCGCACTCAACGTGGCGGGGACCTGGTCCTGGCGACCTGAGAGGAGTCCACATGACAACACAGACGTACCCGGCGCCGTCCCTCGATCGTGCCGCCGGCGTCCTCGTCGGATCCGCCTGCGGCGATGCCCTCGGGGCCGGCTACGAGTTCGGGTCGCCCCTGCCGGACGACGCGCCTGTCGCCATGATCGGCGGCGGGCTGGGGCCCTTCGCACCGGGGGAGTGGACAGACGACACGGCCATGGCGCTGGTCATCGCCCAGGCGGCGTCCGACGGTCACGACCTGCGATCCCAAAGCGGCCTGGAGGCGGTGGCGAGAGGGTTTCTCACCTGGTTCGCCGAGGGCCCCAAGGACATCGGCAACCAGACGCGCGCCGTCCTGTCGGCCTCCCGGGACAGTGACGCGTCCGTCATGACGGACGTCTCCCGGCGCCTCCATCACAGCCGACCAGATCGCAGCGCCGGGAACGGCTCACTCATGCGGACCGGCCCGGTCGCCCTGGCCCACCTGCACGACTCACCCGAGGTCCTCCGGGACGCGGCCATCGCCGTGAGCGACCTGACCCACGCCGACCCGGTGGCGGGGGAGGCCTGTGCCATCTGGAGTCTCGCCATTCGCCACGCCGTCCTGTACGCCAGCTTCGAGGGTCTGCGTACGGCTCTGGCGTACCTGCCGGCGGACCGGGCCGCGTGGTGGGCCGAACGCCTGGACGACGCCGAGCGCCGTCCCCCCAGGGAGTTCCGTCACAACGGCTGGGTCGTCGAGGCTCTTCAGGCCGCGTGGTCGGCCATCACCCGTACGCCGGTGCCCGAGGACGACCCGGCGAACGACTCGTTCGCCGCGCACCACTACCGCGCCGTCGTCGAGGCCGCCGTCCGCGGAGGAGGAGACACGGACACGGTGGCTGCGATCGCAGGTGCCCTCGCCGGCGCACGCTGGGGCGTCACCGCGGTCCCGTGGCGTTGGCGGCGCATCCTTCACGGTTGGCCCGGTCTGCGCTCGCCGGACCTCGTCGCCCTAGGCGTCCAGGCCGCGAGACTGTCCACCGGCCGACCCGCCACCACGCGCAACGGCTGGCCGGCCGCTGCACGACTGGACTACAGCGACTGGTTCGGGACGAACACGGTCGTCCCTCACCCGCACGACGACGGCGTCGTCCTCGCCGGTGTCGGCGCGCTGGACCACCTGCCCGACGGCGTGGATGCCGTCGTCAGCCTGTGCCGCATCGGTCGCGCCCAGTGGCCGGCGGTCGGCGTCGCGCCGCAGGACCATGTGACCTTCTGGCTGCTTGACGAGCCGGGTCCGGCCAACAGCCACCTGGACCTCGTTCTGGCAGAGGCTGCGGACGCCGTCGCCGGCCTGCGCTCCGAGGGCCGCAGGGTTCTGCTGCACTGCGTCGCCGCGCACAGTCGCACGCCGACCGTGGCTGCGCTCTACTCGAGTCGGTGGCTGGGCGTCCCGGCAGACCGAGGGCTGGAGGAGGTCTGTCGCGTACTGCCCGACGCGAGCCCGAACCCTTCGTTCCGGTCGGCCTACGACAGGCTGAGCGCGTTCGCTGCTACGGCAATTGCTCAGAGTCCGGCAGGTCGGACGGGATGCCACCCACTGCCATCACGGCACTCCTCAGCCTCTCCTGCGTGTCGACCATCCATGTCAGGACGTCGTCCCACGAGTCTTGATCCGTGATCTTCGGGCCGTGGAGGCGCGTCTCGATACGACAGGCCTTGTTGTTCGGCAACGGGTCAAAGAGCAGCTCGCCATCGCCAAAGTGCCTCCGTAGATCGTCGGCGCGAGCGGCCAACTGGTTGAAGCGGTAGGTGTTGACCTCGGCGTCGGGGTGTCCGAAGTAGAGCTCCGAGCGGCACCCGAAGGTGGCGTAGGAGACGGACCACAAAACTGTGCCGACCCCGGTCGGGAGGTTCCACCAGTTCTGTGCTGAGGCGCGGCCGTTGGTCCAGCCACGTGCTTTTGCGATGGGCTCGAACTTCGACCAGAACGCCAGGTACAGCGCTTGATGAGGCGACAGCCCGGACGTCTCTGACGTACGGGAGGCCCCAATGGCGTTCTTTACCCAGTCGTTCGGCTGCACTACGAGCTCGAACAGCGGGGCATAAAGTCCGGTTGGCCCGCCTTCCAACGTGACGACTCCGAGGCGGACGCCGAAGAACCGAATCTCCGGCCCGGTGTGCGCGTTGAGCCACTCGAGGGCTGCTCGATGCTCCTCGCGGAACGCCTCAGCGATCCAAATGATCGTGGTCGGCTCTGTGCCACCGGCGTAGGTGAGCAACTGGCCGAGATGCGCATGGTCCGTCGTCCCGAACTGGTTCTCGACGATGACCCGTCCGCCGCCTCCTACCTCCCGGCCGATGATGTCCAGCGAGAACTTCCCGACCCTGTGCTCGCGGTCCTCGAGCTCGATGTCGAGCCCAAGGGCCTGTGCCAGCATGTCTCCGTTGCCGAGCAGCCAGGGTGTGAAGTGGTGAGGCTCCGTGGGCCAGGCTTCGGTCACAGGCACCTCCAGCAGACGCGTCAGCTGCAGTAGGGGTGGCTGCTCATCCGGAGCCGACGTCTCGTTCTCCTCGTCGTCGTCCGTCGTCCGTCCATCCAGTGGATTCATCCGTCGCCCTCTCCCTTGCGCGCATGCGCCCCCGTGGCGGTCGCCGGCTGGTGTGGTGCTTCTTGCGTCTCTACCTGAACCACAGCGGGGGGGTTAGTGTTGGCCTGGCCGTGGAAGCACGAGGGTCAGCATGGAGGGCGCTGGACGACGAGACAAGGGCCCGGCTGCGGATCCGAGCCGTGCAGCGCGGACGGCCATGGAGGTGGAAGTGGGGGAGAACCTGGTGGAGACCCTCGGTGAACCACCGTTCGAGACGTCGCTGAGCGCGGCGATCCTGAAGCGGTTCGCCGACCTCGGCGGAGTAGACCTCGAGCCGCCGTCGCGGGACTCGGCGTCTGGGGCCACGATCCCGCCGTGATGGTCCTCGACGGCCATCACCTGCCACGAACGCGTACAGCTCCGCTGAGTGCTCATCCATCTCAGGCGGACCTGCCGAAGCTCTCGAACCGAGCCGCCAACCGGTCCCGGTCCGGCCAGTCGGCAGCTCGCCCAGGGAGCAGCAGACGTCGTCCGTGCATTGCCTGGATGCCGTGCTCCAGCATGGGCCCGTCCACCTCGACGAGCAGGTCCCTGTCGATGTGCACGGTGTAGTCCGGTGAGATCCCGAGGAGTCGCGCGTCGTAGGCGCTGTGGTGGATCTTGCACAGGCTGAGGCCGTTGCTGACCACCGGCAGGCCGCCGGCCTCACTGTCAGCGGTGATGTGAGCGGCGTCCAGCAGCTCGCCGTGGCGCAGCGAGCAGATGGCGCACCGGGTGGCGTAGGCGCGGATGACCCGGCCGCGGAACTCGGGCTGGTGCAGGCGCTGGCGGACCACTCGTTCCAAGGCCGTGAAGTTAGCCGGCCTGACCGGTTGTCAACGACATGGCGGGCGTGTCGTGGCTGCTGGGGCAACGGAGCTCGGGTAAGAGAGGCAACGAGCAAGAAGCTTCTACTTCCCCGGGAGCTCCGTTGCATGTTCATCCTGTCACACAGCAGATGTCTGAAGGGGGTGTCGCCCAGGGCCGGTTCGCGCCGGGCCATGTGGGCGAGCTGACCCAGATCGTGCCGTTCGAGATGGTCGACGCGGCGCTCGAGGAGACCCATACCGTTCAGCGGCGGGTGCGTGATCCGAGGTGCGTCTGAGCAAATGCACCAGTTGGCGGTAGAAACACCCAGCCAGGAGGCGGGACTCATGGGTGATCCTGACGGAGGTCGCGGCGGCTGGCAAGTCTGAGGCGTCGGGCGTTGTCGAGGCCGGCGCGGCGGGCGTCGCGGATGCCCTGCCCGACGCCGTGGTGCTCGTCGGCGGGGGTGACGTAGCCGATGCCCTCATGGAGTCGGTTCTCTGGGGGTCCCGCTCAGCGGTGGCGGTAGATCTCCGCGTTTCCGCAGTTCAGCGGCTGGTGGCCTGAAGTTAGTGGGCGCAACAGGTGTGGTGCAAGCAGCTCGCGCTGGGCGTGTCACCCGCTGCGCCGGGAGGCGTTGACTCGAGTCATCAGCTCGCGATTGGCGCCCCGCGCGGCGGCCAGGTCTTGGTCGCGTGCCTCGAGTTCCAGCCGTAGGTCGACGACCTGCTGTTCGAGGAAGACGATGCGTTGCTTGAGTTGGTCGATGTCCTCGGGCGCGCCGAGCCCGGACGCGCGCCAGGCCTGCTCGCCGAGTAGCTCGGACAGGCGCTTCTCCAGCTGCTGGATTCGTGCTGCCATGCGGGCGCAGCGTTGCTGGGCGGCGAGCAGGTCGGCTTGCAGTGAGGCTCGGGTGACCGTGGGCCCGACGCTGGTGGTGTTGTGTGGCTGGGCCTCGGCGGCGTGGACCTGTTGGAGCAGGTCACGGTGGCGGTAGAGGAAGGTGCGGTCCACCCCGGCTCGGCGGGCGATGCCGCTGACGCTGATTTCCTCGCCGGCCTTGACGGCGTCGCCCAGCGCGGCCAGGACGCGTTGACGGCGGCGGGCGGAGTCGGCTCGGCGTCCGGCGACCAGCGCGTTGGCTGCAGTGGGGTCGGTGCTCATGCGGTGCGCTCCGGGGTGAGGTCGGGTAGGGCCTGGCGGACGCGGGGCATGCCGAGCATGACGCTGCGGTGGCGGCGCACGACGGTGATGGCCTGCTCCAGGTGTTCGCGGTCTTGGGCTGTGAGTTCGTCCAGGCCGCTGTGGATGCGGGCGATCAGCCGTCGGATGCGACGGATCTCCTCCTCCGACGGCATCGCCTCGGTGCGCGCCCACTGGTCGAGGTCGGTGGTGGCCAGCAGCCGCTCGCGGGTGCGCAGCAGGTCGTCGAGGTAGGCCTGCAGGTCGGGCAGGTAGGAGACGTCGGTGCGGAAGTGGTCGCAGCCGGCGCAGCGGAACCGGTATGGGCAGGCGCCGCCGCCGGCCTTGACGTTGGACGGCTCGGCGCAGACCCCGAACGGGACGGCGACCGCGCCGATGGCGCGGCGGGAGTGCTCGGAGTCCAGCAGCGCTTGGGCTTGCCGCCAGATGCGGTTGCCGTTTCGGTCGAACTGCATTGCCGCGACTCGGTCGACGGCCTCGCGACGGCGGCTTTCACCCACCCGGTAGTACCCGCTGGTCGTTTCCAGCTTGCGGTGCGACATCAGCTCGCGCAGTACCTGCACGGGCACGCCGGCGTCGGCGTGCCGTTGGGCGTAGCTGTGCCGGTAGGCGTAAAGCACGATCTTGGTTTTGTCGTACTCGATGCCGTCGGCGGTGCGCAGCACCGGCAGCCGGTCCACCCAGGCCCGATGCGCGAAGGCGAGGCTGAAGCCGGTGATCGCGCGCCGGCCGTCGGGGTTGCGCCGGTCGGTGGGCAGCAGCTTGAGCTGCCCGACCGGGGTGTGCGGGTAGCGGGCCCGGACCCGCTGCTGCTCTGCGATGATCACCGCCGCGGTGTGCTCACCGATCGGCAGTCGCCGTCCCGGCCGGTTCGCCTTGTGGTTGTCATAGACCAGCACCGGCAGCCCGTCCTCGTCGCGGGCCAGGCAGTCGAAGTCCAGGTCGCAGATCTCCTCTGGGCGGCGGCCGGTGTCGATGGCCAGCTCGACGGCGGTGCGCATCTCCGGCGACGTCAGCTGATCCAGGTGCGCGCAGAGCTGCCGCATGATCTCCGGCGGCAGGTCCCGGTTGGGTTCGGCCGGTTCGGGTTCGGCCGGAATGTCGCCGAGCCCGATGCTGAAGTCCTCACCGAGCCCGGCGGCGATACCGCCGGGGCGGGTCAGTCCCATGGCGCGAATGCCGGTGAGCACGGCGCGGACCTCGCGGCAGGTCCGGATCCGCGCGTCGCCGCTGATCTGCCCGACCGACTCCAGGTAGGCCAGCCGGTGCAAGAACGCCTCCATGTCCGCCCGCGCCAACATCGCCGGGTGCTCGCCGCGATCGGGGCGCATCCGCAGCGACTCCGACAATCGCACCAGGCAGCCCACGTGATGACGCACCGCCAGTCCGGCGCTGGTGCGCCGACCAGGACGGATGCGGCGTTTCGGCAGATCCTCGGCGGCCCACCTCTTGGCCGCTTCCCGCAGCCACGCCTGGGTGATGCCGGTGAACGACACGGTGCCGGAGTGCCCGAATACCACCAGTTCCCACTCGTCCTTGACCACCTCGGTGTCCGGGGTGGCCAGCGCCCGGCGGGCGTGAACGGTCAGGCAGTTGGCCAACCCCTTGAACTCCAAGCCACGACCCTCAGCGATGACGTACTCGGCCAGCGAGGCAACTCGTTGGCGGCGTAGGTCGTCGCACAGTGCGCGCAGCACAGCCTCGTCGGTCTTGACCGCGTTGATGCGGCATCGTTGCTGCAGCCCGAACAGCACCTCGGCGATGACCAGCGCCGGTAGACCGCGCAGGCTGACCTCGCCGCCGCGGCCAATCGCCGGTTCGGTCACTCGCCAGTGGCGCTCGTCGAAGCCGGCATTGTGTCGCTTGGCGTTCCGCAGCCGCTGTTGGTGCCCCTCGCAGTACAGACCATCAGGGTGACGCCGCTGCCGGGTGCATGCGACGACAGTGCACGGGTCACACGGTGGAAGCGGGCTGGTCTGCGGGTGGGCGAGGAACTGCTCGATGCTGGTGCTGCGCAGCATGCGCTGCTGCTCAAAGTGCTTGCGGCACAGCCCCGACCGGGAGGACACCCACTCCCGTGCGCAGCCGTCCACCCTGCAGGCGCCGGGGCCACGTCCGGACCGCTCAAGGGCGCGAGCCGGCAGTGAGGCCAGCTGGTCAGCATCGACGCCTTGCTCGGCGAGCCGACGGCGGCACGAGGTGCAGATCCGCGATCGATCCGGCGCCGTGGTCGAGCAGCCCGCGGCCCGACACACCGGCCTGCCCAGCAGCGGATGCTCCGGCGGCGGGAACAGCACCAGCTGCCGCGCGTCCCATCCGGCCTCGGCGAGGAACGCCGGATCGATCACCGCGGCGATCCCAGCAGCACGCCGGTCAACCCGCGCATCGTCGAACACTGGCGAACCGGCGGCTGGCAGCGCTGCCGCCCTCACCGCCTCCGCGGCGCTCACCGCCTCACTCCGGTCCGCTCGCGGGGACTTGGCACCCGGTCGATGGCCTCCCGCAGCCGGGCGGGGTCGGGATGCAGGTAAACCTGTGAGGAGCTCATCGACGCGTGTC
>JBMOMI010000128.1:0-8426 GCA_049325235.1 Actinomycetota bacterium
CCTGGCCGGCCGCGTCACGCGGCCGCGCCTGCCCGTCGGCACGGTGCGGATCGGTGGCTTCGGCGGCATCGACGGGCTGCGCGCGGCCCTCGCCGAGTACGACGCGGTGGTCGACGCGACCCACCCCTTCGCCGTCGGCATCAGCCTCAACGCCGCCGCGGCCTGCGCGGCGGAGGCGGTGCCGCTGCTGAGGCTGGAGCGGCCGGGCTGGACGCCGGACCCCTCCTGGCACGGCGTCGACACGCACGAGGAGGCCGCCCGTCTCACGGCCGGTCTCGGCCGTCGGCCGTTCCTCACGGTCGGACGTCAGGAGCTCGCGCGGTTCGTCCCGGCGCTGCGGGACCGTGCCGTCCTGGCCCGCGTGGTGGACCTGCCGCAGCAGACGTGGCCCACCTCCTGGCGGCTCGTCACCGGCCGCGGCCCGTACACCCTCGAGGGCGAGCTGCGGCTGATGGAACGTCACGGAACCGACGTCCTCGTCACCAAGGACTCCGGCGGCGCCCACACGTGGCCCAAGCTGCAGGCCGCTGCCGAGCTCGGCGTCGCGGTCGTCGTCGTCCGTCGTCCCGCTGGGCCGGTCGGCGTCCCGACCGTCACCACCGTCGACGAGGCCGTCGGCTGGGTCAGAGGCTGGCCGCCGTGTCCCGCCGCACGTCCTGCGCCGTCGCGTCGGCATAGAGCCGTGAGACCAGACCGGTGAGCACCAGACCGATGACGCCCCAGAGGGTCGCGAGCGTCACGAGCGACGCCAGCCGGAACGACCACAGCGTGTCGGCCGGGAAGTCGCCGACCCCGGCGGCCGGCGTGAGCACCTGCCCGGCCAGCACGACGACGAGCAGGTAGCCCGTCACCCCGGCGACGACACCGCCGTAGGTGCCGACCCGCTCGCGCACCCGCAGGGCGCCACGCGTGGCGAGAACGGCCGCCACGACCGACACCAGCACGAAGCCGAAGTAGAGGGCGGTCCGGTGGCCGATCGTCGCCCCGTCGCCCACCGCGGGAGGGTTCGCGGGGTACTTCAGGAACGGGACGAGAGCGAACGAGACGAAGCCGAGAAGGGTCACGAGGGCGGTGGACTGCCCGGGCAGCAAGCGACCCAGCCGCCCGAGCGTGCCCGCCACGACGAGGGCGACCGCGCCGCCGAGGGCCAGGCCGACCGTCACCGTGGCGGTCAGCAGGCCCCAGGTCCGCTGCAGAGCTCGCGAGACGTCGCCGCCGCCACCGGTCTCCTCCAGGGAGATGGCGGCCTCGACCTGCGGTCCGCCGACGACGTAGGCGACGACGAAGGTGACGAGCCCGGCGACCAGGCCGGCGGCGAGCCCGCGGACGAGAAGAGCCCGTGCGCTCATGGCGGGCCTCAGTGGCAGGGGTAGCCGAGCAGGTGGCGGCCGTCGTGGACCCACTCGTGGACCGCGGTGCCGGACGGCACGGAGACGGCACCCTGGTCGGTGCTCACGAAGAACAGCGCCAGCAGCGCGACGAGGCCGAAGAACAACGCCCAGGGCGCGAGCTCTCGCACCGGGACGGTGGGAAGGGAGACTGCGCCGGCAACCGGCGCTGCAGCGGAGTGCGACATGGTGTCCTCTCAGGGATTCGTGCGTCCCTGTCGACGGGCTGAGTGACGGCCGCTCGGGTCTGACTCCACCGCCGAGGCGATGTCACAGTAGCGCGACTGTGCCGGACTCCCACCGGCTTCCTTGCGACCGCGCCGCACTCTAGCCCACCGGCGCGGCACCGGACCAGGCTCACCGACGGTGACGGCGCGGCAGCCGGCGGTCGGCCACCGGCCGCCCCGCCACGAGGTGCTCGCTGACGATCGCGGCGGCGGACTCCGGGTCGACGTGGCCGTACCAGACGTCGTCGGGCTGGACGCTGACCACCGGCGCCTGGTTGCACGGGAACTGGCAGCCGGTGTGGACGAGGAGGACGTCGTCGTCACCGAGCCGGTGCTCGATCAGCGACAGCACCATCGCGCGCAGGGTCTCGACGGCCCCTCTGGCGGTGCACCGGGGTCCTCGGCAGACCATGACCTGGTGGCGGTGGCCGGTGACGTCCTCCCACGCCCCGGAGGTCAGTCCAGGCTCGCCTCCGGTGACGGCCCTGGTCTCGTGCACGACCCGGTCGGCGTCCTCGACCGTCGTCGCCAGCTCGGTGGCGACCAGCACCGTCGGCGGCAGACCGGCTCGCTCCCGCCACCAGTGGCCGGCGACGCGGCGCAGCCACGACTGCCCGGGCCCCGTCCGGTCGGTGTCGACGCCGGCGAGGGTGATGGTGGTCGCCCCGGCGTCGGCCAGCCGGGTGAGCTCGCCGCTCAGCGACGGGTCGCCCATCTGGAGGAAGGCGACCGTGGCCCCGCGGCGCCCGGCCGCGTCGAGCAGGAGGTCGCGCCGGTCGACGTCGCTCACCGACATGCCGACCAGGACGACGGCGCGGCTCACCGTCGGCGCCCGAGCACGAGAGCCGTTGCCGCAGAGACCAACACAGCTCCGAACCCGACGCGCCGTGCGAGGCGCCGGGCACGGACGACGTCCTCGGGCCGTGCCGGGCGGCCGTCCCCCATGACGGCGCGGTGCTCCACGCGGTTGCCGTCGTAGCGGTTCGTGCCGCCCAGCCGGACGCCGAGCGCGCCCGCGAAGGCGGCCTCGGCCACTCCCGCGTTGGGGCTGGGGTGGTGTCCGGCGTCACGACGCCAGGCGCGCCACGCGTGACGGGCCCGCGCAGGGGCTGCCACGAGGGTCAGCAGGCCGGTGAGCCGCGAGCCCGGCACGTTCACCAGGTCGTCGAGCCGGGCCGAGGCCCAGCCGTAGCGCTCGTAGCGGGCGTTGCGGTGGCCGACCATCGCGTCGAGGGTGTTGGCGGCGCGGTAGCCGAGCAGCCCCGGCACGCCGGCCACCGCACCCCACACCAGGGGCGCCACGACGGCGTCGGAGGTGTTCTCCGCGACCGACTCGACGACGGCCCGGCAGATCTCCGGCGCGTCGAGCCCGTCGGTGTCGCGGCCGACGAGGCGCCGGACGCGGGTACGCGCGCCGGGCAGGTCGCCGCCGCAGAGCAGGCGCTGGACGGCGGCGGCCTCGAGGTCGAGCGTGCGTCCGCCCAGGACCGTCCAGGTCGCCGCGGCGGTGACCATCGCGCGGGCGACCGGCCCGGGCGTGAGGCGCTCGGCGGCGACGCCGAGCACCACCGCTCCCCCCACCAGGACCGCGGCGTGGGCCGCGCCCCTAGCGCGCGAGTCGGCGTACAGCCGGCGCTCGACCGCCGAGCCGAGCCGGCCGAAGCCGGCGACCGGGTGACGCCGCCGCGGGTCCCCGAGGAGGCGGTCGGCGGCGAACCCGAGCAGGATGCCGGCCGCGCGAGCCCGCACCCGTCGTGCCCGGGCGTCCGGCGGCATCAGGCTCCGAGCTCCTCGAGCAGGGCGACGTCGCGCAGCAGCGCGGCGGCGCTGCGGACGACCGGCACGGCGGCGACCGCGCCGGACCCCTCCCCCAGCCGCAGCCCCAGGTCGAGCAGCGGCTCGAGCCCGAGCTTCGCCAGGGCCAGGGACTGCGCCGGCTCCGTGGACCGGTGTCCGGCCGCGAACCAGGCCGCCGCCCCCGGCTCGATCCGGTCGGCGGTCAGCGCGCACGCGACGCTCATCAGCCCGTCGAGCAGCACCGGGACGCCGTCCTGGGCGGCGGCGAGCAGGTAGCCCGTGGACGCCGCGAGGTCGGCAGAGCCGAGTGCCGTCAGCGTCTCGACGGGGTCCTCCGCTCGCGCACCGGTGCGTGCCAGAGCCGCGTCGACGACGCCGGTCTTGTGCCGCAGCGTCTCGTCGTCGATGCCGGTGCCGCGCCCGACGACCTCCGAGCCGGGCAGGCCGAGAGCGGCGGCGACCATGGCGGCCGCAGGGGTCGTGTTCCCGATGCCCATGTCCCCGCTGATCAGCAGCTGCGCGCCGGCCCTGATCTCCTCGCGCGCCACCCTTCCCCCGGCGTCCAGGGCGGCCCGGGTCTGCTCGGTGGTCAGGGCGTCCTCGAGGTGGATGGCGCCGCTGCCGCGCCGGATCTTGTGCGCCGTCAGCGCGGACCTCGTCGCGTCGTCCAGGTCGTCGAAGTCGTCGTCGACGCCGACGTCCAGCACGCGGACGGCGACCCCGTGCGTCGCCGACAGGGCGTTGACGCCGGCCCGGCCGGCGAGGAAGGTGCGCACCATCGCGCCGGTGACGGCGGACGGGAACGCCGAGACCCCGTGGGCGGCGACGCCGTGGTCCCCCGCGAAGATCACCAGACGGACGTCGTCGACCGGCCGCGGCGGCACCTGCCCCTGGCAGGCGGCGACCCAGACGGCGAGCTCGCCGAGGCGGCCGAGCGCGCCGGGCGGGGTCGCGAGCGCCGCCAGGCGCCTGGCGGCGTGCTCGCGGGCGACGGCGGAGGGGGCGGAGACGGTGGGCATCTGACTCCTGTCAACGGCGGGAACGGTTGGCGGACAAACGGTCGAGCTCCTCGAGGAGCCGCAGCGTGACGGCTGGCGGCCGGACGGCGATGCGCACCCAGCGGCCGTCCAGGCCCGGGAAGGTGTCAGCACGGCGCACGGCGACGCCGCGCTCTCGCAGGGCCGCGTGCACCCCGTCCCCGGTGCGCGCGAGGACGAACGGGGCCGACGACGGGAGGACGTCGATGCCGCGACGTCGGAGCCCGTCCACCAGGAGCTGCCTCCAGCGCGCCACCGAGAGTGCGCGCCGGCGCCTCTCGACCTCGGCGTCCGGCCCGCAGCACGCGACCGTCGCGGCGATCGCCGGCGACGACACCGACCAGGGCGTCTGCCGGGCGGCCAGCCGACGCACGACCGAACCGTCACCGACGAGGTAGCCGGCGCGGATGCCGGGGATGGACCAGTGCTTCGTAAGGCTGCGGACGACCACCAGGCCGGCGAGCCGCTCGCCGGAGAGCGACTCCTCCTCGCCGGGGACGGCGTCCATGAACGCCTCGTCGACGACGACCAGCCGGCCGCGGCGGCGCAGGCGTCGGACGACGCTCGCGGCGTGGAGGACCCCCGTCGGGTTGGTCGGGTTGCCCACGACGACGAGGTCCGCGTCCTCCGGGACGTCCTGCGGGTCGAGCGCGAAACCGTTCTCGGGCCTGCACAGCACCGTCGTGACCGTTCGCCCCGCCTGCTCCAGCGCCACGTGCGGCTCGGTGAACTGCGGGTGCACGACCACGGGCCGGCGCCACGGCTGGAGGCGAGCGAGCAGGCCGAACGCCTCGGCCGCCCCGGCGGTCGGCAGCACCTCGTCGGCTCCCCGGCCGTGCCGCCGCGCGACGGCGGCGGCCGCGAGGGACGCGTCGGGGTAGGACGCCGCGTCGGCCAACGAGTCCCGCAGCGCTTGCTCGAGCCACGGCGGCCGGTCGCCGTCGTACACGTTCACCGCGAGGTCGAGGAGTCCCTCGCCGGTCTCCGCGTCGCCGTGGTGCCGGAGCGGATCAGGCAGCGGGTGCGGGGCCGTCGTCCCGGGCCGGGCCGGGCCGTACTGGCGGCGCGGGCGGCGCGGGTGGTGCGGTGCGGCCGCGTGCACGGCGTCGGCGAACCGCTCGGCCAGCCGGGGGTGGCCCGCCCAGTGCACGTGGAGGTAGGACGCGTGCAGCGTCGCCGTCGCGAAACCCGTTGCCTCGCCCTCGATCTCCCAGGCCGGGTGGTCGCCCGCCACCGGGGCGGTCCCGGTGCGGTGGAACTCGTGACCCGTGACCCGGTCCCCCGCGCGCGTGAGCAGCGAGTCCGCGGGCGCGACGGCGGCCGGGTAGCGCAGGGTGAGCCTGTCGGTCATGGCGGCCGTGGCGGGCACGACCCCGGCCATCGGGACGTCGTCCAGCGTGCTCGACAGGTAGAGGAGGCCGGCGCACTCGGCGACGGTCGGGACCCCCGCGTCGACGGCGGCGCGCAGATCGTCCAGCAGGCTGCGGTTGGCGGCCAGCTCGGCGGCGTACACCTCGGGGAAGCCGCCGCCGAGGTAGATGCCGGCCGTCCCCTCGGGCAGTGCGGCGTCGCCCAGCGGGTCGAAGGGGACGACTTCGCAGCCCGCCGCCCGCAGCAGCTCCTCGGTCTCGGTGTACCGGAAGGTGAAGGCCCGCCCTCCCGCCATGGCGACGACGGGGCGTCCGCCGCCGGCCGGGCGGACCTCGCCGCGGGGGTCCCACGCCTGACCGGGCAGGTCCGGGGCGCGCCGGGCGAGCCGGAGGAGGGCGTCGACGTCGAGGTGGCGCGCGACCTGGTCCCCGAGCCGGTCGACCGTCGCCATCGCGGCGTCGCGCTCGGCGGCCGGCACGAGGCCCAGGTGCCGTGACGGGGTGGCCAGCTCCTCGGACCGTGGCAGCACGCCGAGGACCGGCAGGCCGGCGCGCTCCAACGCCGTGACGACCTCCGCGTCGTTGCGCGCCGACCCGCCCCGGTTGAGGACGACGCCGGCGATGTCGACGTCCTCGTCGTACGCCGCCATCCCGGCCGCGACCGCGGCGGCGGTGCGCGACTGGCGGGCGACGTCGACGACGAGGACGACGGGTGAGCGGGTCAGGGTGGCGACGTGCGCGGTGGAGGCGAACCCCTCGGTGCCGAGGCGCCCGTCGTAGAGCCCCATGACGCCTTCGACGACCGCGACGTCGGCGCCGGCTGCTCCGTGGAGCAGGAGCGGGACGATCCGCTCCTCGCCGACGAGGTGCGGGTCGAGGTTGCGGCCGGGTCGGCCGGTGGCGAGCGCGTGGTAGCCGGGGTCGATGTAGTCGGGGCCGACCTTGTGGCCGCTGACCTCGTGGCCGGCGGCGCGCAGGGCGGCCATCAGCCCGGTGGCGACGGTCGTCTTGCCCTGGCCGGTGGACGGGGCGGCGACGACCAGTCGCGGGAGGGTCACCACGCCGGCCCCCGGCGACTCACCACTCGATGCCCTTCTGCCCCTTCTGGCCGGCGTCCATCGGGTGCTTCACCTTGGTCATCTCGGTGACCAGGTCGGCGGCCTCGACGAGCCGGGGGTCGGCGTTGCGGCCCGTGACGACCACGTGCTGGTGGCCGGGCCGCCGCCGGAGCGTGGTGACGACGTCCTCCACGTCGACCCAGCCCCACGTCATGGGGTAGGTGAACTCGTCGAGCACGAGCAGGTCGTGGGTGCCGTCGGCGAGCCGGCGCTTGACCTCCAGCCAGCCCTCGAGGGCTGCCGCGGCGTGGTCCTCGGCGTCGCCCTGCTTGCGGCTCCACGACCAGCCCGAGCCCATCTTGTGCCACTCGACGGGGCCGCCCTCGCCGGTCTCGTCGTGGAGCGCGCCCAGCCGCTCCAGGACGGTCTGCTCGCCGATGCGCCACTTGGCGGACTTGACGAACTGGAAGACCCCGATCCGCCAGCCCTGGTTCCAGCCGCGCAGGGCGAGGCCGAACGCGGCGGTGGACTTCCCCTTGCCGTCGCCGGTGTGGACCACCAGGAGCGGCCGGTTGCGACGCTGCCGGGTGGTGAGCCCGTCGTCCGGGATCGTGGCCGGCTGGGCCTGGGGCATCAGGCTGCTCCGTTCGTCGGTCGGGTGTGGCGTCGCACGGAGCCGGTGAGCGTCTCGGCGCTCACCTCGGCGACGGGCAGGTGCTCGGCCCGCAGCAGGGTGGCGAGCCGGGTCGCCAGGCCGAGGCGCAGCGGCCCGCTCTCCCCGTCGACGACGACCGTGGTCACGCCGAGGCCCGCGACGTGCTCGGCGGCCTCGCTCGACCGCGCGACCGCGTCCTTGCCCCCGGTGGCCCGCCCGTCGGTCACGACGACCAGCAGCGGGCGCAGGCGCGGGTCGCGCAGGCGTTCCCGCTCCAGCACGCGGGCGGCCTCCAGGAGACCCTCGGCCAACGGCGTGCGGCCGCCGGCGGGGAGCTGGTCGAGGCGGCGCGCGGCGATCTCGACGCTGCGGGTGGGGGGGAGGACGAGCTCCGCGCCGCCGCCGCCAAAGGTGACCAGGCCGACCTTGTCGCGCCGGCGGTAGGCGTCGAGCAGCAGCGAGAGGACCGCGGTCTTCACCTGGGTCATACGCCGGCGCGCCGCCATCGACCCGGACGCGTCGACGCAGAAGAGGACGAAGTTGGCCTCCCGGCCCTCGCGGACCGCAATCCGCAGGTCCTCGCCGCGCACGTCCACCCGTCCGGCTGCCCGCGGGCGGGCGGGCTGCTTGCCCGCCGCCGCCTTGAGCGTCTCGACGAGGTGGAGCGAGCCGGTGTCACCCGGGGTGGAGCCGACGCGGCGGCCGGTGCTGGCGATCGCGCGGCTGCGGCGGCCGGCGGCCCCGGAGCCGACGCCGTCGACCGTGAGGAGCCTCGGGCGCTGCGGCGCCGAGGCCTGGACGACGGACTCCCCGCCGGCGCCAGCGCCGGCGCCGGGGCCGGGTGGCGGCGCGGGCACCTGCCCCTCGGCGGCGTCCTGCGGCGCGGCGGCCTCG
>JBMOMI010000129.1:0-8410 GCA_049325235.1 Actinomycetota bacterium
CGACCGCATGTCGGCCGTGGACGTGACCGCGCTCGAGCGACTCACCGAGCTCAGCGGTGACCGGGAGTTCGTCCGCTCGCTGCTCACCGAGTTCCGCACCGAGGCGGCGTCTCTCGTGGCGCAGCTGCGCCAGGACGACTCGGACACCGTGCGGCGCAACGCCCACAGCCTGAAGTCGGCGGCCGCGAGCGTGGGTCTCACGCGGCTCTCGGCGGCGGCGGCCGAGCTGGAGCGAGCCGCGTCCGGGGCCGACGGGGGGCAGCTGGTGGCGCGGGTGGCGGACGTGGAACGCGAGTGGCCGGTGGCACTCACCGCGCTGGAGCGCCTGCGTGACTGGTGAGGAGCAGGCCGGGCGCGTGCTGGTCGTGGAGGACGAGACGGTCAACCGGCTCGCGCTGGTGCGCGGAGTGGAGCGCGAGGGCTACGCCGTCCGGGCGGTGGCCGACGGCCGGGCGGCGCTCGACGTGCTGGCCGCCGAGCCGGTGGACATCGTGCTGCTCGACCTCGTGATGCCGGTGCTGGACGGCTTCTCGGTGCTGTCGCGCATGCGCGAGGACGACTCGCTGCGAGACATCCCGGTGCTGGTCATCTCGGCCGTGGACGACGTCACGAGCGTGGCCAGGGCGATCGAGCTGGGCGCCGTGGACGTGCTGCCCAAGCCCTTCGAGCCGACGCTGCTGCGGGTACGGCTGCGGACGGCCCTGGTCCAAGGGCGGCTGCGCCGACTCGAGCAGGCGTACTTGCGGCAGGAGCTGGCGCTGCGGCAGCAGGAGCGCCTCACCGCGATGGCGCGGCTCAGCGCCGGTCTGGCCCACGAGCTCAACAACCCTGCAGCGGCTGCCCTGCGCACGGCGAGACAGCTGGCGGAGCTGGTGGACGCCGGCGACGGACCTGCCGTGTCGGCGCCGGAGGCAGCGGCGCTGGACCGGCTGGAGCTGCAGGAGCGGATCGAGGGCGTGCTGGCCGCCCGGGGCGTGCAGCGCCCGTGGGCGCTCTCGGGCGACCTGGCGGCGGCGGGCGTGGCTCCCGACGGCCTCGACGGCATGCTCGCCACGGCAGGGCCGGACGCCGACTCACTGGCCCGGTCGACCGCCCGCCGGCTGGCGGTCAGGCGCGCGGTGCGCGACCTGCTCACGAGTGTGGAGCGGGTATCGGCGATCGTCGGCGCGCTGCGCAGCTACTCCTACCTCGACCGCGGCGAGGAGCAGGACGTCGACGTCCGGCAGGGCCTGGACGACACCGTCGAGCTGCTGGCCCACGAGCTCGACGGTGTCGTCGTCGTGCGGCACTACGCGCCCGACCTGCCGACCGTCACCGGCAACGGCCGGCAGCTCAACCAGGTGTGGACCGCGCTCGTCGACAACGCGGCGGACGCGCTGGCCAGCTCCGGCACGCTGACGCTGCGGGCGTACCCGGCCGGGGCCGAGGTCGTCGTGGAGGTGGAGGACGACGGCCCCGGCGTCCCGGCGGAGCTGACGGGCACCCTGTTCGACCCGTTCGTCACCAGCAAGGAGCCCGGGTCGGGGGTCGGCCTGGGGCTGACGGTGGCGCGCCAGATCGTCACCGAGGGGCACGGGGGGCGCCTGGCGGTGCGGTCCCGGCCCGGGGAGACCGTGTTCACGGTCGCCCTGCCGGTGCGCCGCTGAGGCGGGTCAGTCGTCGAGCTGGAGCTGTCCCCGGAGGGCGCCGGCCGGGAAGTCGGCGTTGTGCACGTTGACGTAGAACTGGTCCGGCTGCTGGCGGATCTGCCGCGCCAGGTCGCTCGCGACCAGGGTGCAGCCCTCCAGGGCCGGCGGCTGCGGCGCGTCGAAGAAGGCGACGACGATCGGCCCGTTGACACCGGCCGCGCCGGCGTGGATGTGCGCCCGGGTTGGATCGGCGATGTCCTCCACCTCGATCTCCCAGCACAGCCGCGTCATGCCGTCGCGCGAGCGGGCGGCGATCGAGACCTCGGCCTCGCCCGAGCCGTCGGGGTCGCCGCCGCCGTCACGAGCACCGTTCCGGCCGAGGCCAGGGCAAGGGTGGAGACGGCGACGCTCAGGGTGCGCAGGCGAGTGGTGGCCATGGCGGGTCCTCGTCGGTGACGGCGATGTGCACTTTCTCGAACTACTACGCGTTCGTGGTCGCTGTGGTTCATGCTCGTGGAGGGGCAGGGGGTGGGCCGATGACAGAGCCTTCGCACCGGGTGAGGCCGACAGGCTTCACCGGAAGTGTGCTCAGGTCGGGAGACGCCGGTCGCCAGGTGGCCTACCTGCGCCGGTACCTCGGGCGGTTCGGCTACCTCTCCGAGCGGCGCCGCTGCGCGTGCCCGGACGAGCTGTTCTGCCCGCACGTCAAGGAGGGGCTGATCCGGTACCAACGGTTCTTCGGCCTGCCGGTGACGGGCGTGCTGGACGAGGCGACGCAGGCCCAGATGGCCAAGCCACGGTGCGGACTGCCGGACCTCGAGCCGGACGACGACCCGGAGGTGATGGCGCAGGACTTCGTGCTCTCCGGTGGCGCCTGGACGACGACAGACCTGCGGTTCTTCTTCGCCGGGAGCACCGGGGACCTGTCCGGGACGGGCGAGTTCGACGTCGTCCGAAGGGGTTTCGCGCCGTGGGCGGCGGTCACGCCGCTGCGGTTCACCGAGACGTCCGTGGAGGCCGACGCGCAGATCCGGGTCTCCTGGCCGACCGGGGACCACGGCGACGGCTCGCCGTTCGACGGGTTCGGCAACGTGCTGGCGCACGCCTTCTTCCCGCCGCCGGTCAACGGTGAGCCGATCGCCGGCGACGTCCACTTCGACGACGCGGAGGAGTGGGACACCGAGGACGGCGGCTGGTGGTGGTGGCGCCGGCGCGACCTGGAGACGGTCGCCGTCCACGAGATCGGTCACGCCCTGGGGCTGCGGCACTCGACGGTCGAGGACGCGGTGATGTGGCCGAGCTACGAGGGGGAGCGGCGGTCGCTGCACGCGGACGACATCGCCGGCATCCAGGCGATCTACGGGCCGCCGGTGGCGCCGTCCGGACCGCACTTCGCCGAGGCGAGCATGTGGGCGCTGCGCTCGACCGGCGGGTACGGCTCGGTGGCCGTGGACCTCGGCCGGACGGCGCGTTTCGTGGCGTGGGCGACGATCACGATGGTGGACTCGCTGTCGGACCTGGACGCCGACAACGCGGTCGTCGCGGAGGTGTTCGACGTCGACGGGACCGAGACCTGGAGGGCCGTCAGCGGCGGCGCGCACTGGGGCCCGCCGGGCGCGACCTCGAACGTGCACCAGGGCGCCAAAGTCGGTGTGGGACGGCGCATCACGTTCCGGATCCGCTCGCTGCACCCCGAGGACCTCGACGCCTACGGCATGGGCGTCGTGGCGCTCTTGGACTGAAGGAGACTGCGATGAAGGTCTACCTGCTGGTCGAGGCCGACACCGGCCGGGTGCTGTGCATGCACCACGAGGTGGACGCCGACGGGAGGGACGTCGCGTGCACGGAGGCGGACGTGCTCGCCACGCTGCCGCCCGGCGTGGACCACGACCGCGTCACGGTGCTGTCGACGCAGCTGGACGCAATGCCGTCGGGTCGGGACGCCGAGTTCGACGTCGACCTGCAGCGGCGGGTCGTGACGCTGCGGCCGGTGCGCCGGCGCGGGGCCGCCCGGGACGTCGAGGAGGCCGAGTAGCCGTGGACGCCTACGAGGTCAGCCTCTGGGGGCTGAAGAGCACCGGCGGCACCGGGACCGCCACGATCGACCTGGGACGGTCGCGCAGCTTCCTCGCCTGGGCAGTCGTCACGATGATCGACTCCCTGAGCGACTTCGACGCGGACAACGCGGTGGTCGCCGAGGTGTTCCGGGTGGACGGCAGCGAGACCTGGCGGGCGGTCAGCGGCGGGGCGCACTGGGGCGCGGCGGGTACGTCGTCCAACGTGCACCAGGGCGCCAAGGTCGGGTTCGGGCGTCGGGTCACGTTCCGGATCCGGTCGCTGCACTCCAGCGATCTCGACAGCTACGGCATGGGGGTCGTGCTGGCGCTGTAGGCGCAGGCTGAGGATGACTTCGGTCGATAGCCTGGATTCCGAAGCATAAGGACATAGCTGATTGACGCTGGAGTATAAGCCCAGCGATGATGGCATCGTGACGCTCGAGAGCGGCGCGACGATGATCGGCGATGTCGTCGCCTCCAAGAAGGTGCGGGACCGCGCGGACCTCCAGCGCCGGATGGAGTACATGTTGCACGAGACGACGCAGCGGTTTGAGTGCGTCCAGCCGCTTCAGCTAACGGTCGGGGATGAGTTCCAGGGCGTGTTCCTGTCGGTGGCGGATGCCACGCTGGCCTCCATGCTGCTGCGCCTCGACCTCTTGCCCGATCTCGACGCCCGGTTCGGTATCGGTGTGGGCGAGTACGAAGTGTTCGATCGCAACCGCACTCCCTTCGCGCAGGACGGACCGGCGTGGTGGGCCGCACGACAGGCCATCGACGAGGTCACCCGTCGATCTCGCAAGCCGCGCCTGCGCAGGGTCCGGACGCGCGTCGCAGCCGGTGACGGACTGTCCGAGGTGACGGCGGGCGCGGTCAACGCGTACCTGCTGTGCAGGGACGAGACCATCGGCCGCATGGGGGATCGAGCCCGCCGGCTGCTTCATCGCGCGGCCCTCGGGCAGACCCAGGACCAGATCGCCAAGGCCGAGGGCATCACGCAGTCCGCCGTCTCGCAGAGCCTCGGGCGAAGCGGAGCCGGAGCCGTGCTCGCCGCCCAGGCCGAGCTCGAGGCGTCGTTCCGATGACGTTCGCACTCGTGCTGATCGGCCTTGGAGTTGCGGACACGGTTCGCTGGACCGTGGGCCCTGTGGGGCTGCGCCGGGCGGTAGCGGCGACCGGTGCAGGTGCGCTAGCTGTCGCCCTCGTCGTGGCCGGCAGCGGAGGCACGATGATCTCGGTGGCCTCGAGCCTCGTCGTCGCAGCGGTCGTCGTCGGAGCCTGGGTTTTCCTCAGTCAGGGGGACCGCGTTCACCCGGCATGGCCAGTGTCACTGGTGATCGCACTGCTGTTCACCGGGTTCGTCACCACCGGGCTGTGGTCGATGAACGGTGTGTTGCAGCACTGGTATGCCGCATCTACCGACCTCAGGGACGTCTCTCCGACCTCCATGGCGGTTGCGATCGGTGGGGTCCTCTTCCTCCTGGGCAGCGCCAACCGGTTCGTTCGACTCGTGCTGTCGGGCGCGGGGCCGTTGATCGAGCCGGGGGAGGCGACGTTGAAGGGTGGACGAGTGCTGGGCCCGCTGGAGCGGCTCTTCATCTTCGCCCTGGCGCTCCGCGGGGACCTGGCGGCTGCTGCGGTCGTCGTCGCAGCCAAGGGCCTGCTCCGCTTTCCCGAGCTCCGCAGGGCGGAGGAGGACCGCCAGCGAGAGGCCTCCGATCTCGTCACCGAGTACTTCCTGGTGGGCACCCTGACCAGTTGGCTGGTCGCGGTGATGCTGGCGCTCGGAACATCAGCCCTGGCCTGATAGCGGTTGAGGCATCACCGAAGCGCTTCTACCGGGCCCAGGTTCCGGTGGCGGGATCCCATGATCACCCATTGGAGTGTCAGACCCGAGGCGTAGACAGGGGTCATGGCCTCACCCGCTCGGAGCAGCGCGACACACCCGGCTGCCGAAACGCTTGCGGAAGACCTGGGTGCCGATCTAGCGTTCACCCCAACATGTAGTAGTTACACCGGTGAGATTCCTCCACAGGTTGTGGACAGGATCGACGGGTTCATCCACAGCCGGTGGACAACGGGGAAGGAGGCGGCGTCGATGCACTGCCCGTTCTGCCGCCACACCGACTCGCGGGTCGTCGACTCCCGCACGGCCGACGACGGCACGAGCATCCGGCGCCGCCGGCAGTGCCCGGAGTGCGGACGCCGGTTCACCACGATCGAGACGGCGAGCCTGACCGTGGTCAAGCGGTCCGGCGTCAGCGAGCCGTTCAGCCGGGAGAAGGTCATCGCCGGCGTCCGGAAGGCCTGCCAGGGCCGCCCGGTCACCGACGACCAGCTGGCGCTGCTCGCCCAGCAGGTGGAGGAGTCGATCCGCTCCGCCGGGGCCGCCGAGATCGACGCGCACGAGGTGGGCGTCGCCGTCCTGGCGCCGCTGCGGGCGCTCGACGAGGTGGCCTACCTGCGGTTCGCGTCCGTCTACCAGGGGTTCGAGTCGCTCGAGGACTTCGAGGCCGCGATCACGCTGCTGCGGGCCGAGCGCGAGCCGACCGGGTGGGGGTACCTCCCGCTTGCGGGGGACGAGCCCAGCCCGCAGGGCACCTAGACCGCCGCCGGCGGCGACGGAGGGGAAGCCGACGCCGCCGGCGGCCACCAACGCAGAAGAACTGATCACCACACCGGATGAGGGGAACACCATGACGGAGACGGCGCCCGACACCACCTCGGGCCGCAAGCGGACGGCGCGGTCCGCGAGCAAGGGCCTGACCATCGAGCGGGTCTACACCACCGAGGGCGTGCACCCCTACGACGAGGTGACCTGGGAGCGGCGCGACGTCGTCCAGACGAACTGGAAGACCGGCGAGACGATCTTCGAGCAGCGCGGCGTCGAGTTCCCCGACTTCTGGAGCGTCAACGCCTCCACGATCGTCACGACGAAGTACTTCCGGGGCGCGGTCGGCACCGACGCGCGGGAGCAGAGCCTCAAGCAGCTCATCGACCGGGTCGTGCTCACCTACGTCAAGGCCGGCAAGGAGAACGGCTACTTCGCGACCGACAAGGACGCGGAGATCTTCGAGCACGAGCTGACCTGGATGCTGCTGCACCAGGTGTTCTCGTTCAACTCGCCGGTGTGGTTCAACGTCGGTACGAGCTCGCCTCAGCAGGTGAGCGCGTGCCAGCCGTACGACGCGCTCGTCAGCACGCCGGAGGGCCTCGTGCCGATCGGTGAACTGGTGGAGCGCAACGCCGTCGGGACGAAGGTCTACGATGCCCACGGGCTGACCAAGATCCTTGCCGTCAAGCACAACGGTGTGAAGGATGTCCTTCGCATTCACACCAAGGCGGGATATCGGCTAGACGTTACGGCGGACCACCTGGTGTGGAAGAGCTCCGGCCAGGGCACTGGTGGCTTCGTCCCGGCCGGGACCCTGCAGGCCGGGGACCAGCTGGAGTGGCACCGCAGGGATGCCTTTGGGGAAGCCGAGATCAGCCGCCGCGATGTCGCGGAGGCGGCTCTGGCCGGTTGGCTGCAGTCGGACGGCTTCGTCGGACGCTACGAGGGGACGAACCGTTCTCTCACCATTGAGGCGATGACGGTCACCGACGCCGAGAAGGCCTGGGTGACGGACGCGCTCGATGTCGTGTTCCCGGACGTCCACCGTCACGAGCGGCTGGTGGAGACGCAGGACGCCACGCTCGACTGCCGCCGCACGCGACTGTACGGCGAGGCGCTGAGTGACTTCGTCGAGCGTTGGGGCCTCCGGACCCGTGGGGTCGACATGACCGTCCCGACCCAGCTCTACAGCGCGCCACTGCCGGTTGTCGCCGCGTATCTCCGGAGCGTCTTCCAGGCGGAGGGCTTCGTGTCTGCTCGGTCCACCTCCACGGTCGTGGAGGTGGACATGGTCTCCGAAGGGATCATCCGCGGCATGCAGTCGCTGCTGCTGCGGTTCGGGATCTTCGCCCGCGTCGGCTTCAAGAGGGACGCGCGGGCGGACCGGGTCGGCTGCTGGACGCTGCGGATCCAGAACGAGGGGGACCGGAGGACGTTCGCCGACGAGATCGGTTTTATCGACCCCGTCAAGGCCGAGAAGCTCGAGCGCGGCTTCGACAAGCCTGGTCTTTCTTCGCAGGCGACGAAGAGGCTCGAGATCGCCCGCATCGAGCCCATCGGTGCGATGGACGTCTACGACATCCAGACCGAGTCCGGCGAGTACCTGAGCGGCAACCTCCGAGTCCACAACTGCTTCATCCTCTCCGTCGACGACTCGATGGACTCGATCCTCAACTGGTACCGCGAGGAGGGGATGATCTTCAAGGGCGGCTCCGGTGCCGGCCTCAACCTCTCGCGGATCCGCTCGTCGAAGGAGCTGCTGCGCTCCAGCGGCGGGACGGCGTCCGGCCCGGTGTCGTTCATGCGCGGCGCCGACGCGTCGGCCGGGACGATCAAGTCCGGTGGGGCGACGCGCCGGGCCGCCAAGATGGTGGTGCTGGACGTCGACCACCCGGACATCGAGGAGTTCGTCGAGACCAAGGCGCGCGAGGAGGACAAGATCCGGGTCCTGCGCGACGCCGGCTTCGACATGGACCTCGGCGGCAAGGACATCACGAGCGTCCAGTACCAGAACGCCAACAACTCCGTGCGGGTCAGCGACGCGTTCATGCGCGCGGTGGAGGAGGGCAGCCGGTTCGGGCTGACCGCCCGCACCACCGGCGAGGTGATCGAGG
>JBMOMI010000130.1:0-8401 GCA_049325235.1 Actinomycetota bacterium
CGAGGCGACCCGAGGTGTCGGAGGCGCGGACGGCCGGCGCGTCGGCCAGCGGGTCGCGCCCGGTCGCGTCCGGCGCCGCCGGTGCCGGGCCGCACTGCGCCGTCCGGCGGCCCTGGGCGTCCAGGACGACCACCCAGCCGCCGAGCAGGTCGCCGAGCGCGGAGGCGATGTCGTGGACGCCGCCTCCGCCGAGGACGACCTGGGCGAAGCGGTCGTGGGCGGCGGCCGCCCGCTCGGTGGCGGCGGCCTGGCGGCGCACCGTCTCGTGGGCGGCGGACAGCGCGTCCAGCGCCTCGCGCGTCTCGGCGGCGGCCCGGCTCTGCACCAGGGACACGGCGGCCAGCGTCGCGAGGGACACCAGCAGCGACACCTCGTCGTGGCTGAACGGGCGCCGGGACCGGTTGGAGGCGAACAGGACGCCGACGAACTGGTCCTCGACGAGCAGCGGGACACCGCAGATCGCCACGAGCCCCTCGTCGGACACGGCGCTGTCGATCTCGGCGGTGTGCCGGAACCGCTCGTCGGCCATGTAGTCCGCGGTCCAGTAGGGCCGGCGGGTCTGCGCGACGAGACCACCGAGCCCGGCGCCGAGCGGCAGCCGCACGCTCTGGAAGCGGGCCGAGACGGAGCCGTCGGTGGCCCGCATGTACGTGTCCCCGACGTCCGGGTCGTACAGGGTCAGGTAGGCGACGTCCGTGCCGAGCAGCAGCCGGGCGCGGCGCACGATGGCGTCCAGCACCCCGCCCGGGTCCGCGAGTGACGCGAGGTCGCGGGCGCTGTCCACCAGGGCCGTGAGCTCGGCCTCGCGGCGGCGGCGGGCGTCGAGGACGGCGCGGACCCGCAGGGCGTGCGCCCTGGCCATCGAGGCCAGCTCGGGGTCGGACGCCGCGAGCCGCTGCGCCTGCTCTTCGAGGACCTCCGCGGGGGCGTCCTCGGCGAGCAGGCGCAGCAGCTCGAGCGTCGCGTCCGGCACGACGCCGATCCTGCCAGCGGTCACGCGGGCGTCGTCGACCCCGCGGTCACACCGGTCGGCGAAGCGTCGAGGGCGTGGTCGGCGTCCAGCTCCCGGTGCCGGGTCTCGTGGTAGCTGCCCACCGCCACCAGGCTGAGCGCGCCGCAGGCCGCGAGGTAGACCGCGATCGCCAGCCCGCTGCCGTACCGGGCGAGCAGGGCGGTCGCGATGATCGGGGCGAGGCCTCCGGCCAGGATCGACGACAGCTGGTAGCCGACCGAGACGCCGGAGTACCGCACCTTCGTGCCGAACAGCTCGGAGAAGAACGCCGACTGGGGGCCGTACATCGCGCCGTGGAACAGCAGCCCGACGACGACCGCGAGCACGGTCAGCGGGAAGCTCTGCGTGTCGATGAGGGCGAAGAAGACGAAGCCCCAGACGGCGACCCCGGCGGCGCCGAGCAGATACACGGGTCGCCGGCCGATGCGGTCCGAGAGCGCGCCCCACATCGGGATCGTCGCGAAGTGCACCACCGCACCGATGAGGACGGCGTTCAGCACGAACGACTTCGGCGTCTCGTACCGGGTGACCAGGTAGGTCATGATGACGATCGTGAAGATGTAGTACGACACGTTCTCGGCGAAGCGGGCCCCCATCGCGGTGAGCACCTCGCGCGGGTAGCGGCGGAGCACCTGCAGGATCGGCAGCGACTCCTTCTCGCCGGTGAGGGCGGCCCGCTGCTCGGCCCGTCGCTGCGCCTCGGCGAACACCGGTGACTCCTCCACCTGCAGCCGCACGTACAGACCGACGAACACCAGGACCGCCGAGAGCAGGAACGGGATCCGCCATCCCCACGACAGGAACGCCTCGGGGGACTGGAAGGCGGCCAGCAGCGCGAGCACGCCGTTCGCCAGCAGCTGCCCGCCGGGCGCCCCGGCCTGCGGCCACGAGGCCCAGAAGCCGCGCCGGCTCTTGTCCCCGTGCTCGGAGACGATGAGCACGGCGCCGCCCCACTCGCCGCCGAGCGCGAAGCCCTGCACCAGGCGGAGCACGGTGAGGAGCACCGGTGCGACGGCACCGACCTGCGCGTACGTGGGCAGGAGGCCGATCGCGAACGTGGCGACGCCCATCATCAGCAGGCTGAGCACGAGCAGCTTCTTGCGGCCGAGGCGGTCGCCGAAGTGCCCGAACACCACGCCGCCGACCGGGCGGGCCACGAAGCCGACCGCGAACGTGGCGAACGACAGCAGCGTGCCGGTCAGCTCGTCGCCCTCGGGGAAGAAGACCTGGCCGAAGACGAGGCTCGCTGCCACGCCGTAGAGGAAGAAGTCGTACCACTCAACGGTGGTGCCGACGAGGCTGGCGCCGACGACCTTGGCGATCGGCGTCCTGGCCGGTGTGCTGCTCGACATGGTGGGGACCTCTCCGAAGGGGTTGGTGCTGAAGGGTTCTTGGGTGAGTCAGTGAGCGGTCCAGCCGCCGTCCATCGCCAAGGACGCGCCGGTGACGGACGCGGACGCCGGCCCGCACAGGAACGCGACGAGCTCGGCGACCTCCTCCGGCTCGACGAGCCGCTTGACGGCCACGGGCGCGAGCATCACCCGCTCCACGACGTCCTCGGGAGGGATGCCGTGGGCCCCGGCCTGGTCGGCGAGCTGGCGCTCGACGAGCGGAGTGCGCACGTAGGCGGGGTTGACGCAGTTGCTGGTCACGCCGTGCGGCGCGCCCTCGAGTGCGACGACCTTGCTGAGGCCCTCCAGGCCGTGCTTGGCCGCCACGTACGCGGACTTGTAGGCGCTGGCCCGCAGCCCGTGGGCGCTGGAGACGTTGACGACACGTCCCCACCCGTGGTCGTACATGTGGGGCAGGACCCGGCGCACGAGCCGGAACGGGGACTCGAGCATGAGCCGCAGGATGAAGGAGAAGCGGTCCGGCGGGAACTCGTGCACGGGCGCCACGTGCTGGACGCCGGCGTTGTTGACCAGGACGTGGGCGGCGGACGGCAGCGCGTCGACGGCGTCCAGGTCGGCCAGGTCGCACGTGACTCCGGAGACGCCCGAGACCTCGGTGGTAAGGTCGTCGAGCCCGGCCGTGTCGACGTCCACCGCGACGACCTTGGCGCCGGCAGCGGACAGCCGCCGGACGCAGGCGGCCCCGATGCCGCTGGCTGCTCCGGTCACCAAGGCGGTGCGTCCGGTCAGGTCGACCCGCGCGTGCTCGGTTGTGGTCATGGCGGGGAACGCTAGGACGGGCGGGGTGGCCCCGGTCATGGGGTTGCGCCACGTACTTGGCTGTTCACCTGTGGGTTGGTACCACAGCACACTGCGGGCAGTAGCGTTGCGCCATGGCCGTCCGGGGGCGCACAGCCGTCGTCGCCGTCGTGTGGGCGGCGCTGCTCGCCGTCGCCGCGGCGGGGGCCGCAGCGGCGTGGCAGCAGCGCGGAGTCGCGGATCAGTGGCGGGACCGGGCCGTCGCCCGCCAGACCGAGCGCGACGAGGCGCTCGGCCGCGTGGAGGCGCTGCAGCGCCAGCTCGACGAGGTGACCGCCTCGCTGGCGACGTCGGAGGCCGACGTGGCGGCGCTCGAGCAGCGGATCAGCGAGCTCGCTAACGAGAAGGCGCAGGCGGAGGACACCGCGACCACGGTGCAGGTGCAGCGCGACGCGGTGGTGGACCTGACCCAGAAGGTGGCCACCTCGGTGACGTCGCTGGACGAGTGCGTGACGCGGTTGCTCGTGCTGCAGCGGGAGTCGGTGGAGGCGTTCAACGCCGCCGCCGCGGGTCAGGACGTCGACGTCGAGCCGCTCAACGCGTCGCTGCGGGAGACGACCGGGTTCTGCGACGACGCGCGCGCCGCGGCCGCGCAGGCAGCGGCGGCGGCCGAGGCGCTGCCGAGATGAGGCGCAGCGGCGTCCTGCTGGCGGCCGTCCTGGCCCTGGGTGCCTGCGTGCCGGCGCCGCCGCCGGAGGAGCCGCGCGCCGACGTGGCGGTCCTGGAGGGCCTCGACCTCGACGAGCCTGCAGCCGAGTCGGTGCTGCGCCGGGCCCGCGAGATCACCGTCCGGATCCGGAGCTTCGGGTGCGACCAGCTCGGTATCGGGTCGGGGTTCGTGCTGCCCGGCGGGGTGGTGGTGACCAACCGTCACGTGGTCGAGGAGCCGCGTGAGGTCACGCTGAACACGTGGGACGGCCGCAGCCTGCGCGCGGCCGTCGACGGCGTCGCGGTCGACTCCGACCTGGCCGTGCTGACGCTGGCCGCCGACCCCGGGCTACCGGTCGCCGAGCTGGCCGGCGAGCCGCCGGAACCCGGGCAGGACGTGATCGCCGTCGGCTATCCCGGCGGGGGCCGGCCACCGTCTCCACCGGGCGGGTGGTCGACGTGACCGATGCGCAGGTGCTCGGCGAGCCGGCCGGCGTCGTGGTCGTGGACGCCCCGATCCGGCAGGGCAACTCCGGTGGGCCGCTGCTCGACGAGCAGGGTCGCGTGGTCGGCGTCGTGTTCGCGCTCGACGTGCGCACCGGCTACGGGCTCGCGGTCCCGGTGACGACCCTGCTCGAGCGCCTCGGCGCCGACGCGTTCGCCGCCCCGTCCGGCTCCTGCTGACCCGGCCCTCCGGGTGATCATCCACGCTTGGTGGTCACCAGTCGTCCCCGGGGCGTGCCTCCCACGAGATCGCCGCGGCGAGGCCGACGCCCGCGCTCGGCCCGTGTAGCAGCACCATGACACCGTCGTCCTCGTCCGGTGTGCGCACGAGACCGCCGGCCCCGCGCACGAAGGTCGGCCCACCCCACCGCGTCCAGCCCAGCCGCTCGTAGAAGTCGGGGCTGCCCGTCGACAGCGCGCCGAGCTCGTAGCGCTCGCGCACCAGCTGCGATGCCTCGCGCACCACCTGCGACCCCAGCCGGTTACCCCGCCTGCCCCGCTGCGTGGCGACGGCCTCGAGGTACCCGGTGCGGAACGGACGTCCCGCGACCTCCACAGTGCGCGGGACCACGGCGGCGTGCGAGACCGGCCCGCCGTCCTCGAGGAGGACGACCCGCCATCCACCTGCCGAGTGCGCCCAGTCCTCGTCCGTGAAGCGGTCGCCGAACGCGTCGGTGACCAGGCGCCGCAGCGCCGCCAGCAACGGAAGGGGCGTCTCGGCGTCCCGCAGCACCATCAGGTCGTGCATGATCACCGAGAGGCTAGCGGGCGATGCGCCGCATCCGGGGGTGCAGGTGCGGCTGCACCAGGTGCCGCAGGTCGGCGCTCGGCCGGACGCCGAGCTCGACGGCGAGCAGCGCCTCCAGGCGCCGGAAGTGCTCCACCGCTCCCGCGACGTCGGCGCGCGTCAGGTGGGCCCGGATGACGAGCCGGTGACTGCTCTCGCGCAGTGGCTCGGCGTGGGCGGCGGCCAGGGCGGCAGCCAGCGCTTCGGCGTGCCGCCCGTGGTGCAGCAGGGCCTCGGCGGTGCTCTCCAGGGCCGTCAGCCGCAGGTCGTGCAGGCGTTCGCCCTCCACGAGGACCCAGTCGTCGTACCAGCCGGGCAGCAGACGAGCTGACTCGGTGGCGATCGCCGGCAGCGTCGGCAGGTCTCCGGTGGACGCCGTCCTGGCCCAGCGCACCAGGTCCGCGACGTCCACCTGGACGCCGTCGGCCAGCGACAACCGGTCCGCGGCGGCGCCCAGCGCTCCCGGCGCTTCGCGGACGAGGTGGAACAGCGTCGAGCGCAGGCTCCCGAGGGCCCGGCTGTGGACGACGTCCGGCCACAGTGTCTCCGCGACCACCGAGCGCGTCTGCGCGCCGCGCAGCGCCAGCAGCGCCAGGAGGCGTCTCGGCCGGTCCGGCAGCCTCACCTCGCCCGCGCCCGTCTCGAGCCGCCACCCACCCAGCAGCGTCAGGCGGTAGTCCCGCCCTCCAGCAGGCTTGCGTCGCATCGCCCGCCCCTCCCCGCCGAGGCGCTTGCCGACCCGCCCCTGCACTCCTGACGGCGAGTGCCCCGACGACCTCAGGCTGTGAGGGGAAGTGTTGCGTGTCAATGCTTTCCGTGGATAACGGTTCCGGCGATCCGGGCAGATCGGGATCAGTGGCCCGCGAACTTTTCCAGGCATTGACGAACGAGGGCCAGGACGGCGTCCGGGGAGTCGGCGACCCGGACGTCCTCCCGCGGGTCCGACACGTCGGGCACGCACGTGACGCGGGCGCGGAATCCCTCCCGCTCGGCGTCCTTCCAGAGCCGGACGACGATGGTGGCAGCGCGCGCCGGGGCGTCGGGCTCGGCGACACCCTGACCGTCGCGCAACGGTCGCGTGCCTGCCATGGAGACTCCCTGCCAGCGTCGATCGGGCGGCCCGCCGTGGCGTGCCGGGTTCGCCCGCCTTCGGGCGCCGCGACTAGTGTGATCACCGGTTCGGCGCCGTTGCACCCCGTTCGTCCTCCTGTCGCCCGTTCGGATGAGGCCCCTACGGGTCGCCGGTGCGGCTGACGCTGTCGGCCACGGCGGCCGCGAGCTCGGTGAACGCCGCGCGGGTCCGCCCGGCGAGCTCGGTCAGCGAGGTCCGGGCACCGGCCTCCAGCCGGCGGTCCCAGGGGATCCGGACGACCGCGGAGCAGCGCGCCCGGAAGTGGTCCTCGAGCGGGGGCAGCAGCGACTCCCCGTCGCCCCGGCTGGCGTTGACGGCAACGACGGCACGGGTGACCAGCTCGCCGAACCCGTGCTCGTCCAGCCAGTCCAGCGTGGCGGCGGCCGCGCGCGCTCCGTCCAGGGCCGGGCGCAGCACCAGCACCAGCTGGTCCGCGTCGTGCAGCAGGCCCTGGTTGGCGCTGTCGAGGATGCCCGTGCCGGTGTCCAGGAGGATGAGGTTGTAGTAGTGGTCCAGCAGCTCGATGACCCGCCCGTACGCCTGCCGGTCGAGGGCCAGCGTGATCCGCGGGTCGTCGTCCGACGCCAGCACCTCCAGCCCGGAGTCCGGTGCCTGGGTCAGGTACTCGCGCAGGACGGCGTAGCGGTCGATCCGGTCGGCATCGGCCAGCAGGTCGGTGAGGGTGCGCCCCGGGTGCGAGCCGACCCGGTAGGCGAGGTTGCCGGCGTCCGGGTTCGCGTCGACGGCGACCACCCGGTCACCGCGCAGCATCGCGAAGGTGCTGCCGAGCGCGAAGGTCACAGTGGTCTTGCCCACGCCACCCTTCCGGCTCATCACCACGACGCGACGCGATCCCGAGATCGGGGCGTTGACCCGCGCGCGGAGCGCCTGCTCGGCGAGCTCGGCCGGCCCCGGGCCGGCGTTGACCCGGCCGCCGGTCGCCGTGAACAGCTGGCGGCGCCAGCCGCGGCTCGGCGGCTGCCGGTGTCGGGGGAGCACGGCCTCGTCGGTGAAATCGGCTGCGGTCAGCCGGTCCTCGGCGTCGTCGTCCCCCGGCACCCGGGCCGCCGTGTCGTCCTCCGCCTGCGGTGGGGGGGCGGGAGAGCGGTCCTGCGGCGGCTCCGTCGGCGCGGCGGCGGTCAGCAGCCGCTCCCACTGACTGGGAAAGGCGTTCTCCTGCGGGGAGTTCGGCATCGGATCTTCCCGGGCGTGTCGGGGGACTGGTGGGCGGACGAGGTTCCGCACCTGCGACCGCGTCCGGCGCAGGAGCGGGCTCGACAGGCGGTGCAGGACGAGGGCCAGGCCCACCACGGGCAGCGCCAGGAGGGCCAGGGAGAGCAGCGCGACGGCGACACCGACGACGTCGGCGGTGGCGAGCGCGGTGACCAGGCGGTCGGCGTGGATCGCCGCGGCTGCCCACGTGCGGGCCAGCATCGCGGGCGTGGACGCGACGAGCCAACCGGTGGCCGCGACGAGCAGCGGCACCACGACGACCACCCAGGCCACGACCACGCGCCGGCTGGCCGGCCGCAGCTCGGCGACCAGCGGGTGCGTGGGCCGCCACGGCGGCAGGCTGCGCAGCACGGGCCCGAGCCGGGCGAACAGGTCCGGCACGCCGGCCACGTCGGAGAGCACCCAGTACCCGTCCAGCCGGATGATCGGGACGAGCTGCTGCAGCATCTGCAGGTGAGTGAGCAGCACCGCCAGGAGGGCCAGGCCGTGGCCGGTCTGCAGGTACACGGCGGCGAGCGCGACGACGACCAGCACGTTGAAGTACAGGCCGCCGAGGTCGGTGCGGATGCGTCCGGACCGCGAGAGCCGGTAGGAGTCGGTGACGTCGGTGAAGAACGCCGGGAACACGAGGTAGATGCCGACGCCGACCCGTCCGGGCCGGCCGCCGGAGTACCGGCAGGCGGCGGCGTGACCCAGCTCGTGGACGACGGCACCGGCGGTGAGGACGGCGACGAGCGCCAGCACGAGGGCAGGCGTGGCCAGCACCTGGTCGAGGGCCGCCAGCGGGTTGCCGCGCAGGAGCAGGGCGACGTCCAGGACGACGAGGGTGGCGAGGGCGGCGAGGACGACCGGTGGCAGGAACAGCGGGGCGAGCA
>JBMOMI010000131.1:0-8388 GCA_049325235.1 Actinomycetota bacterium
GCCCGGCAGCGCGTGCCGCTCGTCGCCGGCGAGGCACCGTCGGCGATGCAGCGGGTGCTGGTCGCCGCCGACTCCGGCAGCGGGGTCTCCGCGGTCCTGGACTGGGACGCCTGGTCCTTCGTCAACGTCGACCTCGACGTCCACCTGCTGCGCCCGGCCTGCGGGGAGTGGGTCGGCCTGGACGCCGTCACGCGCGCCGCGCGCACCGGCGCGGCCCAGTGCGTCACCACCCTGCGGGACGCCGCCGGCTGGCTCGGGACCGGGACGCAGACCCTGGTCGTGCAACCCCGCTGACCGGCAGCACCACCACGCCGCGGTAGTCACCGTTCCTCGACGGTCGGACGGCGTCGGCGACCGGGATCTCGGGGCGTCACAGCTGAAGGTGCAGGCGCAGGGCTTCGTCGAGCTCTGCCTGCAGCCGGCCCGGAAGCCGGCCGACCACCGGGCCGATCCGCTCGACCGACACCGCACGCACCTGCTCGGCCTGCGCCTTGGAGTCGACCTGCAGACCCGTGTCGACGGCGCGGAGCAGTGTCTGGAAGGCGTAGACGCGCCCCGTGTTGCTTGTGACCGGGACGACGGTCACCACCCCGCGACCCGACCGGCTGGCCGCTGCGTTGGCGCGGTCGTTGCTCACGATCACCGCCGGCCGCCGCTTGTTCGCCTCGCTGCCGAGCGCCGGATCCAGGTTCACGAGGCGGATCTCACCGCGACGCATCGGTCTCGTCGCCGACCTCGTCTCGTTCCGTCGTGTGCCACGCCGCCTCGTCGCCGGAAGACGACCACTCATGCCACGCCGCGGCGTACTCCTCCTCGAGGTCGGGGTGCCGCAGCATGCGGATGGCGTGTCGGAGCGCGGCCGACCGGGACCGCAGACCGGCGGTGCGGACGTAGTCGTCGAGGGCGGCAACGTCTTCCTCGGGCAGGCTGACGCTCAGTTTCATACCCTGATGCTACCCCGGTATGACCATCGCCAAGCAGGCGCTCCTCCAACCGCATTAACCGGGCTTCTTGCCGCCACGAGGCCTTCGCAGCGGCAACAACCCTGGTTATTGCGGCCGGGCGGGGGGCCGTAGCGTGCGCGCGTGACGCACCCGCCGCCACCGCAGCCGGACCCCCGCCGCTGGCGTGCACTGTCCGTCTGCCTGGTCGCCGGGTTCATGACCCTGCTCGACGTCAGCATCGTCAACGTCGCGCTGCCCTCGATCCGCGCCGACCTCGCGGCGTCCACGTCGAACCTGCAGTGGATCCTCTCCGGCTACGCCCTCACCTTCGGGCTCGCGCTGATCCCCGCCGGCCGGGTGGGTGACGCCCGGGGACGGCGCCGCACGTTCGTCGCCGGGCTGGCGCTGTTCACCGTCGCCAGCGCCGCGTGCGGGCTCGCACCGGACGCCACGTGGCTGGTCGTGGCCCGCCTCGTGCAGGGCGTCGGCGGCGGCGTCCTGACCCCGCAGGTCGCCGCGCTCATCCAGCAGCTGTTCGCCGGCGCCGAGCGCGGCCGGGCCTTCGGCCTGCTCGGCGCCAGCATCGGGCTGTCGACCGCCGTCGGCCCGTTGCTCGGCGGCATCATCCTGGTCGGCGTCCCCGGGGACGGCGCGTGGCGCTGGGTGTTCCTCGTGAACCTCCCGGTCGGGGTCGCCGCGGTCCTGCTGGCCCGGCGGCTCATCCCCGCCGACCCGCCACCGGGTCGCGACCAGCCGCTGGACCCCGTCGGCGTCGCCCTGCTGGCTGCCGGACTCACGCTCCTGCTGCTGCCGCTGCTGGAAGGCCGCGCCCTGGCTCCGGCGGCGAGTCTCGCCGCCCTCGTGGGCGCCGTGACCCTGCTCTCCGCCTTCGTGGTCTGGGAGCGCCGGTACCTGCTGACCGGGCGGACGCCGGTCGTCGACCTTCGGCTGCTGGCCACCGGCCCGTACGCCGCCGGCGTGCTGGTCGGGCTCCTGTACTTCGCCGGCTTCACGTCGATCTTCTTCGTCCTCACGCTGTTCCTGCAGTCCGGTCTGGGCTACACCCCACTCGAGGCCGGGCTGACACAGACGCCCTTCGCGGTAGGCGGGGCGATCGCCGCGCCGCTCGCCGGGCGCGCCGTGCACCGGTTGGGCCGGCCGCTGGTCGTCGCCGGCCTGCTCACGACCGTCGCCGGGCTGGCCGCCACGTGGGCGGTCGTCGAGCTGCTCACCGACACCGTCCGGCCGGGGGCGCTGGGCTGGGCCCTCGTCGCGCCGCTGCTGGTTGCCGGGGCCGGCAGCGGAGTCGTGATCTCGCCGAACACCACGCTGACGCTTGCGGAGGCACCGGTGCGCGGCGCAGGCAGCGCGGCCGGCGTCCTGCAGACGTCGCAGCGGATCGGCTCGGCCGCGGGCATCGCCGCCGTGGGCGCCGTGTTCTTCGCGCTGCTCGGGGACGACGCGTGGCGGCCCGCGCTGGCCGGCGGGCTGGCGGTGGCGATCGGGTTCGTCGTCGCCGCCCTCGTGCCCGCGCTGTGGGATCTGAACAGGCGCCGGCGAGTGGACGGTCACTAGGCTCGAACGCATGCCGCAGCTGCGCATCGCCCTCGGTCAGGTGAACCCGTGCGTCGGCGACCTGGCGGGCAATGCCGCCCTGGTCCGCGACCGGGCCGGCCAAGCCGCCCGCGCGGGCGCGCACCTCGTGGCGTTCCCGGAGATGGTGCTCACCGGCTACCCGGTCGAGGACCTCGCACTGCGCACGTCGTTCGTCGAGGCGTCCCGGCACGCGCTGGAGACCCTGGCCGGCGACCTGGTGGCCGACGGCCACGGCGACCTGCCGGTGGTCGTCGGCTACCTCGACCGCGCGGTCGACGCACCCGACGCCCAGGCCGGTAAGCCGCAGAACTGCGCCGCGGTGCTGCACCAGGGCAAGGTCGTCGCCCGCTACGCCAAGCACCACCTGCCCAACTACGGCGTCTTCGACGAGTTCCGCATCTTCACCCCCGGGCACGAGCTCACCGTCGTGCGCGTGCGCGGCGTGGACGTCGCGATCGCCATCTGCGAGGACATCTGGCAGCAGGGCGGCCCGGTCGCCATGACCAAGGACGCCGGCGCCGAGCTCCTGCTGGTACTGAACGGCTCCCCTTACGAGCGGGACAAGGACGACGTCCGGCTGGAGCTCGTCCGGCGCCACGCCGCCCAGGCCGGGTGCACGCTCGCCTACGTCAACATGGTGGGCGGGCAGGACGACCTGGTCTTCGACGGCGACTCCCTCGTCGTGGACCCCGCCGGCGACCTGATCGCGCGCGGGCCGCAGTTCGCCGAGGACCTGCTCGTCGTGGACCTCGACCTGCGCTGCTCGACCGTGGACCCCGAGACGCCGCCGCCCGGCGTGAAGCTGGTCGAGGTCAGCTCCGAGCCGGCCGAGGCGTACGAGCCGCAGCAGAACCCGTGCGCCGAGCGCCTCGACGACGTCGGCGAGGTGTACGAGGCGCTCGTCACGGGGCTGCGGGACTACGTGCGCAAGAACGGCTTTCGCTCCGTGGCTCTCGGCCTGTCCGGTGGCATCGACTCCGCGCTGGTGGCGGCGATCGCCGTGGACGCGCTCGGCGCCGAGAACGTCACCGGCGTCTCGCTGCCCAGCTCGTACTCCTCCCAGCACTCCAAGGACGACGCCGAGGACCTGGCCCGCCGCACCGGGCTGGACTACCGCATCGTGCCGATCGCGCCGATGGTCGAGGGCTTCCTGGCGGCCATGAAGCTGCCCGGAGTCGCGGAGGAGAACCTGCAGGCCCGGGTACGGGGCGTCGTCCTCATGGGCCTGTCGAACGTCGAGGGGCACCTGGTGCTCGCGACCGGCAACAAGAGCGAGCTGTCCGTCGGCTACTCCACGATGTACGGCGACACCGTCGGCGGCTTCGCCCCGCTCAAGGACGTGCCCAAGACGCTGGTCTGGGAGCTGGCGCGCTGGCGCAACGCGCAGGCCCAGCAGCGCGGCGAGACCCCGCCGATCCCGGAGTCGTCCATCACGAAGGCGCCGTCGGCCGAGCTGCGCCCCGGCCAGCAGGACTCGGACGCCTTGCCGCCCTACGACGTCCTGGACCCGATGCTGGAGCTCTACGTCACCGAGGCGCGCAGCCGAGGTGAGCTGATCGAGGCCGGCTTCGACGCCGAGATGGTGGACGCCGTGGTCACGCTCGTGGACCGCGCCGAGTGGAAGCGCCGCCAGTTCGCGCCGGGGCCCAAGATCAGCCGGATCGCCTTCGGCCGGGACCGCCGCCTGCCGGTGACCAGCCGCTGGCGGGAGAACCGACCCTGACCCCTACCCTTGCCCGTGATCATGCACCTCAGCGTGATCAAGGAATCCAGGCGTGATCAAGGAATCCGGGCACGAGCACGGGAGGGACCGCGATGTCCGAGCAGGCCGCCCCCTACGGCAGCGCCCCGGCGGCGCGACCGTCCCGGGTGCGGGTGCACCACCTGCGGCAGATGAAGGAGCGCGGCGAGCGGTGGGCGATGCTCACCACCTACGACACGCTGACCGCCGGCGTCTTCGACGAGGCCGGCATCCCGGTGCTGCTGGTCGGTGACTCGGCGGCCAGCACGGTGCTCGGGTACTCCTCGACCGTCCCGGTCACGACCGACGAGCTGCTGCCGCTCGTGCGCGCGGTGGTGCGCGGCGCCCGGCGCGCGCTCGTCGTCGCCGACCTGCCGTTCGGCAGCTACCAGGCGTCCCCCGAGCAGGCCCTCGCGACCGCCGTCCGGTTCATGAAGGAGGGCGAGTGCCACGGCGTCAAGCTCGAGGGCGGCGCTCGCATCACCCCCCACGTGCGTCTGCTCGTGGAGTCCGGCGTGCCGGTCATGGCGCACGTCGGCTTCACCCCCCAGAGCGAGCACGCGCTCGGCGGCTACCGGGTGCAGGGCCGCGGGGACGCCGCGGACCGGCTCCTGCAGGACGCGCTGGCTCTCGAGGACGCCGGCGCGTTCGCCGTCGTCCTCGAGATGGTGCCGGCTCCGGTCGCGCGCCGCGTGACCGAGGCGCTGACCATCCCGACCATCGGGATCGGAGCCGGCCCGGACACCGACGCGCAGGTGCTCGTCTGGCAGGACATGGCCGGCCTGACGACCGGCCGCGCCCCGCGCTTCGTCAAGCGCTACGCCGACCTTCGCGGCACCCTGCTGGACGCCGCACGGACCTACGCCTCCGAGGTCGCCGACGGCACGTTCCCGGCCGCCGAGCACTCGTTCGAGGAGTGAGCTCAGCCCCGGCCGCGCAGCTGGACGACTCGCTCCTCGAAGTCGGTGCCGCACTCGAAGACGCCGCACGCGAACGCAAACGTGATGGTGAGCGCCTTGCCACCGGCGAACTTGCCGTTGGACGGGATGACCTCCAGGGTCCATGGACGGGTCGCCCCGTCACAGGTCACGTCGGTGAAGCCGAAGCCGGTGACCGTGAACCGGCCGACGTCCTGACGGACCTCCGTCTCGAGGCCGGCGAACTCGGCGTCGCCGGTGCACGTCACTGTTCCGCTGATGGTCGCTGCCCCGGTCTTGGCGTTGAACGTGCCGAACCGGTTCGTGGTCACGTCGATCTGCGGCGGGGGCGGGATCTCGGCGACGGTGATCTCCAGGGTGCCGCCGTTCCCGGTCCCGTCGGCCTGGTCGTCGAAGGCCAGGACGGCGTAGGTCACGCCTGCCTGGGCCGACCAGGCTGCGGCGCCCGGCGCGCACGCCACGAGGCCGAAGCCGTCGGTCGGGTTGCCGGTCGCGACGATCACGCCGGCCGTGTAGGAGGACGCCGACACGTCGACCACGACGCCGACGTCGGAGGCAGGAGTGATCTCGTACCAGACGCTGGCGTCAGTAGCCGGTGCGCCGCAGGCGGCGTTCGCCGCCGTGTCGTCGGCGTCCGTGGTCGCCTCGGTGGTGTCGCGGGTCTCGGAGAACCCGAGCGAGACGGTCAGCCGGCCGGGGTAGGTGTCGTTGCCCGGCGGGGCAGCCGCGGCGGGAGCGGCCGTCGTGAACACCGCGGCGGCGAGAACCAAGGCGGTCACCGTCGCGCGACGCAGTAGATCCATGCTTCCCCCTCGGTGGCAACGCGGCGCGTGCCGGCCGCGAACGTGGGTGAGTCCCGGACTGCCGGGTCCGGCGGGCCGCCGATCCCTCCCCTGACCCGAGCCGCGCCGGCATGTCGTTCCGACGGCCGTCCGGCCGGCGGTGCGCGTGCTCAGACATCTCGACGCTAGCGGCCCCGACGCCGCCACGCTGCGGAAACGGCGCAGCGCCAGGGCCTTCACGGGATTCCCGGTCCGCCTCCTGCCTTCGCGCTCCACACTGGAGACGTACCCGGGGCGCCGGCCGGGCGAGGGGTCACGATGGGTTTCCTCAGCAGGGCAGCAGCCCTCGTAGCGGTCGCCGCGGCGACCGCCCTCGGCGTGCCGGGCGCGGCCGCCGACCGAGCCGCGGACGGTGTCGTTCCCGGCTCCTACATCGTGGCGCTGGACGCCGCCGACCCGGCGGCCGTGGCCGCCGAGCACGGGCGGCGCCTCGGGGTCTCGGTGGACTACGTGTACCGCTCGGCGCTGCGCGGCTACGCCGCCCGGATGTCCGCTCAGACCGCCCGTCGGCTGAGCGAGGACGGCCGGGTCAGGGCGGTGACGCCCGACCGCACCGTGCAGCTGACCGCCCAGACGGTTCCTCCCGGTATCGACCGCGTCGACGCCGACGTGAGCTCGGCGGCGTCCGGGGACGGCAAGGGCTCGGTCGACGTCGACATCGCCGTCATCGACACCGGTATCGACGCCAAGCACCGGGACCTGACCGTCGCGGGCGGCGCGAGCTGCGTCGGCGGCACCTTCCGTGACGGCATCGGCCATGGCACCCACGTCGCCGGGATCGCGGCCGCCAGGGACAACCGCACCGGGGTGGTCGGTGTGGCGCCCGGGGCGCGGCTGTGGGCGGTCCGCGTGTTCACCAGCAACGGGCTCGGCACGCTCGCGTCGGTCCTGTGCGGCGTGGACTGGGTCACCGCGAACGCCGGGACGATCGAGGTGGCCAACATGAGCCTCGGCGCCTTCGCGCCGGAAGGCTCGTGCACCGACGGAGGGCTGCACGAGGCGATCTGCGCCTCGGTGGACGCTGGCGTCACCTACGTCGTGGCCGCGGGCAACGACGCCACGAACGCCGCCCAGTTCGTCCCGGCCTCGTATGACGAGGTGATCACCGTCTCCGCCGTCGCCGACTTCGACGGCAGGCCAGGCGGTCTGGCAGCACCCACGTGCCCGACCGGGCACGACGACACGTTCGCCGCGTTCTCGAACTTCGGGCCGGACGTCGACCTGACCGCACCGGGGGTGTGCGTCCTGTCGACCGTGCCGGGGTCGGGCTACGCGACGTACTCGGGGACGTCCATGTCCAGCCCGCACGTGGCCGGCGCCGCCGCCCTGTACGCGTCGACGCACCCGGGTGCCACACCGGCCGAGATCAAGGCGGCGCTCACGGCCGCCGGCACGCTCGACTGGCTGGGCGACCGAGACACCGTGCAGGAGCCGCTCGTCAACGTCGGCGCGTTCTGAATCCTCGCCTGCCCACGCGCCGCACCGGGGCGGCGTGCCGGCGGGGAGGAACGGAAGCGGCTCGGCGGCACAGCTGAGCGTGAAGATCGCCAGCTCTCCTCCCGGCCGGCACAGAAGGCCACGAGCGTCAGGCGAACGCGGCGCGCAGCTGCGCCAGGAGGACCCGCGGCGCCTCCGCCATCGACGGCCCGTACCACGTGAGCATCCGCCCGTCGACGAGCGCGGCCGGGACGCCGGGGAACGCCTCGGGGCCGTCGTCCGCGGCGAAACGGTACGGCTCGTCCGGCAGGACGACGAGGTCGACGGGGCCGACGCCACCCGGGGAGAACCGTGGGTAGCGGTCCGGCGACGAGGCGAGCGTGTTGTCCACGCCCAGCCGGGCGAGCACGTCACCGGCGAACGTGTCACGGCCCAGGGCCATCCAGGGCCGCCGCCAGATCGGGACGACGGCGCGTAAGCGATGGGGCGCAACAGTTTCGACGTCATGCCAGGCCCGAGCCGCGGCGTCCAGCCACGCCGGCCGCGCCACACCGCACACCTCCAGCACCTCGGCGAGCGACTCCAGCGCACCCTCCACCGTGCGGATGTCGGTCACGTGCACGGTCAAGCCCTTGTCCCGCAACGCCTCCAGGTCCGCCGGGCGGTTCTCCTCGGCGTTGGCGAGCACCACGTCCGGCTCGAGACCGACGACCGCGTCCACGTCGGGGTTCTTGGTCCCCCGCACGCGGACGACGTCCAGGCCTGCAGGGTGCGTGCACCAGTCCGTGGCTCCCACCAGCAGGCCGGGAGCGCTGACGGCGACGGACTCGGTCAGCGACGGCACCAGTGAGACCACGCGCACGGCGGGATGCTGCCACGTACTAGCGTCG
>JBMOMI010000132.1:0-8387 GCA_049325235.1 Actinomycetota bacterium
CCCGGCGAGCTCGGCGACCGCGTCGGCGAGCGCCTGGCACGACACGGTGAGCTTGATCGCCAGGTCGGCCGCGGCAGCCGCCGTCGCCGTGCCGGGGACGGCCGACGCGACGCCGGCGAGCGGCGTGGACGGGTCCAGCGGAGCGACCTGGCCGGCGGCGGACTCGGCCGTGCCGGCGAACTCCTCCAGCGCGCCGGCCTGGACGCGAAACCCGGACACGACCCCCTCCGATGCCGCTCGGTGTGCGATGCGTGACCGAATGCTAGGGCAGGGCGTGACCGATGTCCTCGATGACCGATCCGTCCCTGCCGACGTAGGGAGCGAGCGGGGAGAACGAGAGGAAGGGCACGTCTCCGCGCACGAAAGCCGCCTGCTGCCGGAGCGCACCCGCGAGCGGTGCGGCGACGGCGTCCAGGCCCTCGGCGAGTGCCTCGAGCTCCTCGGGTGTCCGGCTCCACCCGTTGCTGACGTTCAGCCTGAGCAGGTCGACCTCGACCGCGGAGGCCCCGGACGAGGCGCGGAGGGCGAGGCGCCGGGGGCGGCGCGGCTGCACGGTGACGTCGGCTGTCGCCAGCTCGACGCGGTGCCCGCGGAACCAGCGCCGCTGGCGCAGCACCCCGTCGGCGAGCACCGGTCGTCCGCGCACCGGCCAGGCGAGCGCCGCGAACGGCCGCCGCCACGCAGCGCGCAGCCGCGGCAGCTCCATCCGGCTCATGTCCCTCCGTCCCCGGAAAGCCTCCAGAGATTCGCGGCGTCAGGCGTCCTTGATCTCGCAGAGCACGGCGCCGGACGTCACCGTCGCGCCGACCTCGGCGGACAGCCCGGTCACCACACCGTCCTTGTGCGCGGTGATCGGCTGCTCCATCTTCATCGCCTCGAGGACGACGATCGTGTCGCCGGAGGAGACCGTCGCGCCGTCCTCGACCGCGATCTTGACGATCGTGCCCTGCATCGGCGAGGTGAGCGCGTCGCCGCCCGCCGCCGCGCCGCCGCCGCCGCCGCGCTTGCGCTTGGGCGCCTTCTGCCGCGCGGCCGGCGCGCCGCCGCCGAGGGACGCCAGCCCGGCCGGGAGCACGACCTCGAGCCGCTTGCCGCCGACCTCGACGACGACCCGCTCGCGCGGCTCCGGCTCGGTCTCGCCGTCCGCGCCGGGGCCGGTCCACGGCTCGATGGTGTTGTCGAACTCGGTCTCGATCCAGCGCGTGTGCACGGTGAAGTGGTCGTCGCCGTCCGGGGCGAACGCCGGGTCGGAGACCACGGCACGGTGGAACGGCAGCACGGTCGGCATGCCCTCGATCTCGAACTCGGCGAGCGCCCGACGCGAGCGCTCGAGCGCCTGCTGGCGGGTCGCGCCGGTGACGATGAGCTTGGCGAGCATCGAGTCGAAGGCGCCGGCGACGACGTCCCCGGCCTCGACGCCCGAGTCCAGCCGGACGCCGGGCCCGCTGGGCGGACGGAACACCGTCACCGGGCCGGGTGCGGGCAGGAAGTTGCGCCCGGCGTCCTCACCGTTGATGCGGAACTCGATCGAGTGCCCGCGGATCGCCGGGTCGTCGTAGCCGAGCTCTTCCCCGGCGGCGATGCGCAGCTGCTCGCGCACGAGGTCGATGCCGGTGACCTCCTCGGTCACCGGGTGCTCGACCTGCAGGCGGGTGTTGACCTCGAGGAAGGAGATCGTGCCGTCCTGCCCGACGAGGAACTCGCACGTGCCGGCGCCGACGTAGCCGGCCTCGCGCAGGATCGCCTTGGACGCGCGGTACAGCTCGGCGTTCTGCTCGTCGGTGAGGAACGGCGCGGGCGCCTCCTCGACGAGCTTCTGGTGCCGGCGCTGCAACGAGCAGTCGCGCGTCGAGACGACGACGACGTTGCCGTGCTCGTCCGCCAGGCACTGGGTCTCCACGTGACGCGGCTTGTCGAGGTACTTCTCGACGAAGCACTCGCCCCGGCCGAACGCGGTCACCGCCTCGCGCACCGCCGACTCGTACAGCTCGGCCACCTCGCCGCGGTCGCGGGCCACCTGGCGCCCGCGGCCGCCGCCGCCGTACGCCGCCTTGATCGCGATCGGCAGGCCGTGCTCGTCGGCGAACGCGAGCACCTCCTCGGCGCCGGAGACGGGGTCCTTGGTGCCGGCCACGAGCGGTGCCCCGGCGCGCTCGGCGATGTGCCGGGCCTTCACCTTGTCGCCGAGGGCATCGATGGCGGACGGCGGCGGCCCGATCCAGACCAGGCCCGCGTCGATGACCGCCTGGGCGAAGCCCGCGTTCTCGGCGAGGAAGCCGTAGCCGGGGTGGACGGCGTCCGCGCCGGCCCGCCGCGCGACGTCCAGCAGCTTGTCAATCACCAGGTAGGAGTCGCCCGGGGTGGAGCCGCCGAGGGCGTACGCCTCGTCGGCGACCTTGACGTGCAGCGCGTCCCGGTCCGGGTCGGCGTAGACCGCGACGGACCCGATCCCCGAGTCCTTGCAGGCCCGCGCGATGCGGACGGCGATCTCCCCGCGGTTCGCGATGAGCACCTTGGTGATGACCCGGTTGCCGTGCCGTCCCACGTGGTCCGTCCCCTCGGTCATTGAGCTGTGCCTCCCGGTGGGTCGTCGCGACGACATCGTCGCGGCCGACGCCGGAGCCTAGCGCGGGACGCGCGGCACGGCGGCGTGCGCCGCTGCGGTCGCTCGCTGCATACGCATGCACCCGGCGGGCGGTGATCGCCACACCGGGAGGAGTCGCGGTCGCGACGCGCCCGTGCCAGAGGCCCTGGGGCGCCGCGACTCCTGCTGAGCTGGCGATCAGGCGGGGGCGAGCTGGCGCCCTTCACCGGCTCGGACCGCCGTCCAGCGCTGCCAGGTCGGCGCGGCAGCGCCGCTCGACGTCGTCCAGCTCGGCGAGGGTCTGCTCGATGTCGGCCCGGCGCTGCTCCAGCTCGGCCCGGCGCTCGGCCACCTCGGCGAGCAGGTAGCGCAGCTGGCCGATCTCGCCGGGGGACTCGTCGTACATGTCGACGATCCGGCGGATCTTCTCCAGGTCGAAGCCGATCCGCTTGCCGCGCAGCACCAGCGCGAGCCGGACGCGGTCGCGCGGGTGGAAGACCCGCTGCGTGCCGCGCCGCTCGGGAGAGATCAGCCCCTGGTCCTCGTAGTAGCGGATCGTGCGGTGGGTGACGCCGAACTCCTCGGCGACCTCCGCGATCGTCCACTCCCGGGTGTCGGTGCCCCTTGCCATGCCTCCCGATCGTGCTTTACGTTGACGTCAACGTCAAGCACTCGACGAGGAGCGCAGCACGTATGGCCTTCGAGCTGTCCAAGGAGCACGAGGACTTCCGCCGCGTCGTCCGCGAGTTCGCCGAGGCGGAGGTCGCTCCGCACGTCGAGCAGTGGGACCGCGAGGCGCACTTCCCGGTGCACCTCGTCCCCGAGATGGGAGAGCTCGGGCTGTTCGGGCTCGTCGCGCCCGAGGAGTACGGCGGCGCGGGCCTGGAGGAGGGCGCGTTCACCTCGCTGTGCGTCGCGATCGAGGAGCTCGGCCGCGTCGACCAGTCCGTCGGCATCACGCTGTCCGCCGGCGTCGGCCTGGGGATCAACCCGATCCTCACCTTCGGCAACGACGAGCAGAAGGAGCGCTGGCTGCCCGACCTCGTCGCCGGGCGCGCGCTCGCGGCGTTCGGCCTCACCGAGCCGGACGCGGGGTCGGACGCCGGGGCGACCCGCACCCGGGCGCGCCTTGACGGCGACCAGTGGGTGGTCGACGGAGCCAAGGCGTTCATCACCAACTCCGGCACCGGGATCACCTCGGTGGTCACGGTGACCGCGCGGACCGGTGAGCGGGAGGACGGGCGGCCCGAGCTGAGCGCGATCATGGTGCCGGCCGGCACGCCGGGCTTCACCGTCGAGCCCGCGTACCGCAAGCTCGGCTGGCACGCCTCCGACACGCACGGGCTCACGTTCGAGAACTGCCGTGTGCCGGCGTCCCACCTGCTGGGGGAGCGGGGCCGCGGCTTCCACCAGTTCCTCGCCACGCTGGACGACGGCCGCATCGCGATCTCCGCGCTCGCCGTCGGCCTGGCCCAGGCGTGCCTCGAGGCCTCGCAGCAGTACGCCAAGGAGCGCGTCGCCTTCGGCCGGCCGATCGGCGCGAACCAGGGCATCGCGTTCGCCGTCGCCGACCTCGCGGTGGCTGTCGAGGCCGCGCGCCTGCTGACCTACAAGGCGGCCTGGCTCAAGGACGAGTACACCGCCGGACGGCGCTCGCACGCCGCGGTGAAGAACGCCGCCGCGATCGCGAAGCTCTACTCCTCCGAGGCCGCCGTCGCCGCGACCCGCACGGCGACGCAGGTGTTCGGCGGCAACGGGTTCATGGAGGAGTACCCGGTCGCGCGCTTCTACCGCGACGCCAAGATCCTGGAGATCGGCGAGGGGACGTCGGAGGTGCAGCGGCTGGTGATCTCGCGCGCGCTGGGGCTGCCCGTTGCGTGACGCCACCTGATCGTCTTCTCGCGGTGATCATGTGGCGCCAGGTGCTGGCAGGACGACGCCGATGTCGCGTGATCGCGTCGGAGGAGCCGTCTCCGCAACGATCAGGTGACATCGACGTCGTCCCGGCGCCGCGGATGTCGCGTGATCCCCACGTCGACCGACTGGGAGAGTGACCCCATGAGCTACCCGACGGACCCGCGCGTGCAGGACGTCCGCAAGCGGCTGCACGAGGCGCTCGAGCGGTCCGCGGCGCCCACGGACGCGGCGGCCGCCAAGCTCGCGAGCCAGCACAAGCTGTACGTCCGCGACCGGATCGCGCTGCTGTTCGACGAGGGCAGCTTCGTCGAGGACGGCCGCTTCGCCAACGCCACCGCCGAGGGCCTGCCGGCGGACGGCGTCGTCACCGGCCGGGGGACCGTCGACGGTCGCCCGGCGATCGTCGTCGCCAACGACCCCACCGTGAAGGCCGGCTCGTGGGGTGCGCGCACGGTGGAGAAGATCGTCCGCGCCACCGAGGCGGCGCTGCGCGAGGAGCTGCCGGTCTTCTGGTTCGTCGACTCCGCGGGGGCGCGCATCACCGACCAGGTCGAGCTGTTCCCGGGACGCCGCGGGGCCGGCCGGATCTTCCACAACCAGGTCGCGCTGTCCGGCAAGGTGCCTCAGATCTGCTGCCTGTTCGGGCCGTCTGCCGCCGGAGGCGCCTACATCCCGTCGTTCTGCGACGCGGTGATCATGGTCGAGGGCAACGCGTCGATGTACCTCGGCAGCCCGCGGATGGCCGAGATGGTCGTCGGGGAGAAGGTCACCCTCGAGGAGATGGGCGGCGCGCGGATGCACTGCACCGTCTCCGGCTGCGGCGACCTGCTCGCCACCGACGACGAGGACGCCATCGAGCAGGCGCGGCTGATGTTCTCCTACCTGCCGTCGAGCTGGCGCGACAAGCCGCCGTCCTACCACCCGGAGCCGCCGGCGACGGTGCTGGACGACGCTGTCGTCCCCGAGGTGGAGAGCCAGCCGTTCGACATCCACGACGTCATCGAGGGCATCGTCGACGACGACTCGTTCTTCGAGCTGAAGCCCTTGTTCGCGCCCGAGCTGGTCACCGGCTTCGGTCGCCTGGAGGGCGAGACGATCGGCGTCCTGGCCAACAACTCGATGGTCAAGGGCGGCGTGCTGTTCAGCGACAGCGCCGACAAGGCCGCGCGGTTCATCTGGCTCTGCGACGCGTTCAACATCCCGCTGCTGTACCTCGCCGACGTCCCCGGCTTCATGATCGGCAGTGAGGTGGAGCGCGGCGGCATCATCCGCCACGGCGCCAAGATGGTCACCGCGGTGTCCGAGGCGACCGTGCCGCAGGTGAGCGTCGTCGTCCGGAAGGCTTACGGCGCAGGGCTTTACGCGATGGCCGGCCCGGGGTTCGCCCCGGACGCCGCGCTCGCGCTGCCGACGGCGCGGATCGCGGTGATGGGTCCGGAGGCGGCCGTGAACGCGGTGTACGCCAACAAGATCGCGGCGATCGAGGACCCGGAGGAACGTGAGCGCTTCGTCGCCGAGAAGCGCGCGGAGTACTCCGACGACGTCGACCTCGAGCGGCTGGTCTCCGACCTCGTGCTGGACGGCGTGGTGCAGCCTGTCGACCTGCGCGACGAGCTGGTGCGCCGGTTCCGCTACGCGGCGAACCGCGACCGGCACTTCGCCGACAAGCGGCGCGGCGTGCCGCCGGTCTAGCGCTCGGACGACGGCGAGACGGGCGTGCGCCAGAGCGACGTCCAGGCCAGGCCGACCTCGCACAGCAGGTCGCGCAGCATCGGCAGGCTGATGCCGACGACGTTGTGGTGGTCGCCCTCGATCCCCCGCACGAACGCGCCGCCGAGACCGTCGACGGTGAACGCGCCGGCCACGCGCAGCGGCTCGCCGGTGGCGACGTAGGCGGCGATCTCGTCCTCGCTCGGCGTCGCGAAGTGCACCGTGGTGGAGGCGACCGACCCCAGCGTGGCCCCGGTGCCGCCGTCGTCGCCGTCGCGAGTGTCGACGAGCCAGTGCCCGGTGTGCAGGACGCCGGACCGCCCGCTCATCCGCCGCCAGCGCCCGACCGCCTCGGCGGCGTCCGCCGGCTTGCCGTGCACCTCGCCGTCCATCTCGAGGACGGAGTCGCAGCCGAGGACGAGCGCGTCGCCGGGCACGTCCGGTGAGGCCGCGACGTCCTCCGCCTTGGCCCGGGCCAGCACGAGCGCGACGTCGGCGGGGTCGGTGACGCCGTAGCGGGCCACCACCGCGTCCTCGTCGACGGAGGAGACGACGACGACGGGGTCGACGCCCGCGCGGCGCAGCGTGGCCAGCCGGGCGGGGGACGCCGAGGCGAGGACGAGCGTGGTCACGCCGGGCAGGCTAACGCCGGGACGTCAGGCGGGGACGGCGACCGGGGCGTCGGCGTCGTCCCGCTCGTCGGCGAACGGGTCGGCCGCGTTCGCGGCGTTGAACCGATCCACGTCGAGGATGCCCTCCCGCTTGGCGACGATCGTCGGCACCAGCGCCTGGCCGGCGACGTTCACCGCGGTGCGGCCCATGTCGAGGATCGGGTCGATCGCCAGCAGCAGGCCGACGCCGGCGAGCGGCAGGCCGAGCGTGGACAGGGTCAGCGTCAGCATGACGACCGCGCCGGTGACCCCCGCCGTCGCGGCGGACCCGACGACCGAGACGAACGCGATGAGCAGGTAGTCGACGACGCCGAGCTCGACGCCGAAGAACTGCGCGACGAAGATCGCGGCCAGCGCGGGGTAGATCGCGGCGCAGCCGTCCATCTTCGTCGTGGCGCCCAGCGGGACGGCGAACGAGGCGTACGCGCGCGGCACGCCGAGGTTCCGCTCGGTGACGCGCTCGGTCACCGGCAGCGTGCCGATCGACGACCGCGAGACGAACGCCAGCTGGATCGCCGGCCACGCCCCGGCGAAGTACCTCAGCGGCGAAAGGCCGTGCAGCCGCAGCAGCACCGGGTACAGCACGAACAGCACGATGGCGAGGCCGACGTAGACGTCGGCGACGAAGACGCCGAGCGGGGCGAGCGCGTCCCAGCCGTACTGGGCCACGGCGCGGCCGAGCAGGCCGACGGTGCCGATGGGCGCCAGGCGGATGATCCACCACAGCACCTTCTGGACGACGGCCAGCGCCGAGCGGTTGAACGCGAGGAACGGCTCGGCCACCTCGCCGGCCTTCAGGGCCGCGATCCCGACGGCGATCGCGACCACGATGATCTGCAGGACGTTGAACGACAGGCCGGTGGTGAGCGAGCCGTCCTCGGCGGCGGACGTCGACGCCTCCAGGCCGAGCACGTTCGCCGGGATCAGCCCGGTGAGGAAGTCGAGCCACGACCCGGTGCGCGACGGCTCAGCGGCCGCACCGGCGTCCACGGTGGTGTTGAGGCCGGGGTTGGTCACCAGGCCGAGCGTGATGCCGATGACAACGGAGACCAGCGCGGTCGCCGCGAACCACAGCAGCGTCTGGCCGGCCAGGCGGGCGGCGTTCGTGACCTGCTTGAGGTTGGCGATGCTCGCGACGATCGCGAGGAACACCAGCGGCGGGACGACGGCGCGCAGGAGGGTGACGAAGCTGCTGCCGACCGTGTCGAGGGTGGCGGTGAGCCAGTTGGGGTCGGAGTCGGCGCCGACCGGGCCGATGGACCGGGCGACGACGCCGAGCGCGACGCCGAGGGCGAGACCGATGAGGACCTGCACGCTGAACGGCGTGCGCGTCATGGCGCGGAGCAACGGGAAGCCTTTCGAGGTGGTGGAGTGGCTGTCGCGGGGGAGGTCAGCCGCGACAGACACAGCTCGCCTGCCGCCGGAGGTCGACGTGCAGGCGCTCGGTGAGGTCCCAGGGGTTGCTCATGCCGACGGACTACAGCCGCAGCCTCGGTGCCCGGATT
>JBMOMI010000133.1:0-8297 GCA_049325235.1 Actinomycetota bacterium
TGACCAGGGGGTCGCCGGCGCCGTCCGCGACGTGCCGGCGTCCGATGTACCAGCGCGCTCCGTCGGCGTGGTCGGTGCGCCCGAAGAACAGCGTGGTCGCCGGGTCGTCGGTCAGGGCGCGCACCCGGCGCCACAGCGCCAGGGCGAGGTACTCGGCGGAGACCCGGTCGCCGCCGTGCGCCTGCAGGGACGCCGCGCGGTCCCGCATCCGGGCCAGCTCGGCCCGCGCCCGGTCGAGGTGCTGCTGCTCGGCGGCCAGGACGGCGTCCGGCTCGGTGTCGGCAGTCACGAGCGGAGCACCCTACGCCCGATCGCGACGCGGCGCTTCGGCGTTGGCTCAGCCGTTCGGCCGCACCCCGAACTCGACCTGGACGTCGCGGGTCGAGCCGTCACGGGCGACGGTGAGCGTCACCGTGGAGCCCGGCTCGCGCTCGCGGACCTGGGCGACGAGGGATTCGGCGCCGGCGATCGGGTCGCCGTCCACCGCCACGACGGCGTCGCCGGGGCTGAGCCCGGCGTCGGCGGCCGGCGTGCCGGCCACCACCTCGGCGATCCCCGCTGCCTCGCGCTGCGCGCCGTCCACGGTCACCACGGCGTCCTCGAGCGAGACGCCGAGGTAGGCGTGGTCGACGGTCCCGGTCTCGATGAGGCTCTCGGCCACCCACCGGGCCTGGTTCACCGGGATCGCGAAGCCGAGCCCGATGCTGCCGGCCTGGGTCCCGCCCGACGCGCCGAGGGTGGCGATCGCGGAGTTGATGCCGACCAGCTGGCCCTGCGCGTCGACCAGGGCGCCCCCGGAGTTGCCGGGGTTGACCGCGGCGTCGGTCTGGATCGCGTTGGTCACCACCGGCACGCCGGGCTCGAACGGCGAGGAGCCCGGCGCCTGGGTGGTCACCGGCCGGTCCAGGGCGCTGACGATCCCGGTCGTGACCGTGTTCGACAGCCCGAGCGGGTTCCCGAGCGCCATCACCGGCTGCCCGACCCTGACCTCGTCGGAGTCGCCGAGCCGCACGGGGGTCAGGTCGTCCGGAGCGTCCACGACCCGCAGCACGGCGAGGTCGGTGGACGGGTCGGTGCCGACGATCTCGGCCTCGAAGACCCGCCCGTCGCTGACCGCCACGGTGACCGCCCCGCCGGTGCCCGCGCCGGCCACGACGTGGTTGTTGGTCAGCACGTGCCCGGCGTCGTCGAAGACCACGCCGGAGCCCTCGCCGCCCCCGCCCCGCCCGCGCACCTCGATGCTGACGACGCTCGGCTCGACCGCCGCCGCGACCGCCGTCCAGTCGACGGTCTCGGCGTCCAGCGGCACCTGGGGCGTCGGGGCCCGGCCGCTGTCACCGGAGGACGTCGCCGCCGGCGGGGGGTCCTCGTCCAGGGCGGTGACGGCGGCGGCCGTGCCGCCGGCGGCCAGCAGCGCGGCGAGGACGGCGGCGGTGACCGTGCCGCCCCAGCCGGGGCCGCGCCGTCCACCGGCCGGGGGGGCCGGCGGTGCGGCCGGCGGCGTGGGCGCACCCACCCACCCGGCGGTGCCGGGCGGCGACCACGGGCTGCGGTCCTGGGGGTTCTCCATCGCGGGCACCTTCTCGGTCGGCATCGTCATGCGTCCATCGCACCGGAGGCGTCTTGGCGTGTGCTCAAGCCTACCTGGGAGCTTCCTGGGTGCGCGACGGGCAGGGCGACCTCGAACGTGGCGCCTCCACCGGGAGTGGGGACGACGCGCACGGCGCCGCCGTGCGCCCGCACCAGCGCCGCCACGATGGCGAGCCCGAGGCCGGAGCCGCCGCCGGCGCCGCGGCTGCGGGAGCTGTCGGTGCGGTAGAAGCGCTCGAACACCCGCTCGGCGTCCTCGGGCGGCACGCCCGGCCCGTGGTCGACGACCTGCCAGAGCGCCCAGCCGTCACGCACCCCGACGCCGATCTCGACCGGCGAGCCGGCCGGGGTGTGCCGGACGGCGTTGCTCACCAGGTTGCCCAGCACCTGGCGCAGCCGGGCGTCGTCGCCGACGGTAGGTGCCGGGGACGGCGCGGGGGCGCCGTCCGGCCCGGTCAGCGACACGCTCCGGTCCGGGGCCAGGGCGCGGGCGTCGTGCACCGCGTCGGCGGCGAGGACGAGCAGGTCCACCGGCTCGGAGCGCAGGGGACGCTGCTCGTCGACGCGGGCCAGCGTGAGCAGGTCCTCGACGAGCCCGCCCATCCGGACCGCCTCCTGCTCGATGCGGGAGAAGGTGCGGGCCACGTCGGCGGGCTCGGTCACGGCTCCCTGCCGGTGCAGCTCCGCGAAGCCGCGGACGGCGGCCAGGGGGGTGCGCAGCTCGTGCCCGGCGTCCCCGACGAAGCGCCGCATCCTCGCCTCGGAGGCCTCGCGTTCTGCGACGTGCGCCTGGATCCGGTCGAGCATCTCGTTGATGGCCGTGCCGAGCCGGCCCACCTCCGTGCTGGGAGGAGCCGCCGGGACACGGCGGGACATGTCGCCGTCGGCGAACGCGGCGCTGACCTCCTCGACGTCCCGCAGCGGCCGGAACGCCCGCTGCACCGCGGCCCAGCCGAGCGCGACGCTGGCGGCCAGCACCACCAGGCCCAGCAGCAGCAGGCGCCCGCTGAGGGTCTGCAGCGTCCCGGCGACGCCGGACAGCGGGAGGGCCACCGAGACGGTGCCGTCGTCGACACCGGCCGGCGTGTCGAGCCGGACGGCGCGGGTGACGACCCGCCAGCGGTCGACGGTGTACGGCTCGCCGCCGGTGGCGCGAGCCCGCTCCGGGGTGACACCGGACAGGTCGGGCAGGTCCTCGGCGCGGGTGCCCGCGCCGGCGTGCACGAGCACCTCGTTGCCGGCGGCGTCGTTGACCTGCACCACGTAGTCGGTCGGCAGCCGGTCGTCTATCATCATCGGCCGCCGGCCGGCCTCGTTGACGAGGGACTCCAGGACGCGAGGGTCCTGGGTCGCCCCGCGCAGCCGCTGGTCGACGTCGGCGACGAGCACCGGCCGCAGCACGGCGAGCATCGCGCCGATCACCGCGACGAGAGACAGGACGACGAGCCCGGAGACGATGCCCACCAGGCGGGTGCGCAGCGGCACGCGCTCCAGCACGCCGGTCACCCGGCCCCCGGCGGCAGCCGCAGGACGTAGCCCACGCCCCGCTTGGTGTGGATCAGCGGGGGCTCGCCGCCGGCGTCGATCTTGCGGCGCAGGTACGAGATGTACGACTCCACGATCCCGGCCTCGCCGTTGAAGTCGTAGTTCCACACGTGGTCGAGGATCTGCGTCTTGGACAGCACCCGGTTGGGGTTGAGCATCAGGTAGCGGAGCAACTTGAACTCGGTCGGCGACAGCTCGACGAGGCGCGTGCCGCGCCGCACCTCGTGGGAGTCCTCGTCGAGCTCGAGGTCGGCGAACACCAGCCGGCCGGCCTGGTCGGCGGCTGCGCCGGTCCGGCGCAGGATGGCGCGGATCCGGGCGACCACCTCCTCGAGGCTGAACGGCTTGGTCACGTAGTCGTCGCCGCCGACGGTGAGGCCGGTGACCCGGTCGGTCACGTCGTCCTTGGCGGTGAGGAAGAGCACGGGCACGTCGCGCCCGCGGTCCCGAAGCCGTCGCGTGACCGCGAAGCCGTCGAGGTCGGGAAGCATGACGTCCAGGACGACGAGGTCCGGCCGGGTGCTCTCCGCCTGGGTGAGCGCCTCGCGTCCGTCGGCCGCGGTGTGCACCTCGAAGCCGGCGAAGCGCAGGGCCGTCGACAGCAGCTCGCGGATGTTCGGCTCGTCGTCCACGACCAGCAGCCGTGCCTCGGGGGTCTCGGGTCGCGTCACGCCCCCAGTCTGACGACGGAACCTGGGAGTCGTCTGGGAGCGGGCTGGGTGTGTGCCTTCCGGGAGGAGCGTCAGCGATCTTGCTGCGGGGCGCGCCCTCTGCGGAGCCCGCTGTTCCTCCCCGTCGGCACGCGCCTGGCGTCAGATGGCCCGGGGCCGTGCCGCGCGGCGCTCGCGGCGCACGGTGGCCCGCCGGTCCACGAGCCAGTGCTCGACGTCCTCCGGCGGCATCGGGTAGCTGAGCACGTACCCCTGGACGACGTCGCAGCCGATGTCGGCCAGCTGGTCGCGCGTCGACTCGTCCTCGACGCCCTCGGCGACGACGGACAGGCCCAGCGTGTGGGCCAGGTCGATGATCGAGCGCACGATCGCGGTCGCCCCGTCGTCCCGGCCCATCCCGAGGACGAACGCCTTGTCGATCTTCACCTCGTGCACCGGTAGGCGCTGCAGGTAGTTCAGCGAGGAGTAGCCGGTCCCGAAGTCGTCGACCGACAGCCGGATGCCCAGGTCGCGCAGCTCGCGCAGGGCGCGGACGGCGGTCTCCGGGTCCGCCATCACGCTGTCCTCGGTGATCTCGAGGGTGAGCAGGTCGGCCGGGACGCCGGTGCGCTCCAGCATCCCGGTGACCGCGGTCGGCAGGGTCGGCTCGAGGAGGCTGCGCGGCGACAGGTTGACGGCCACGCCGACGCCGGGAGTGCGGGCCAGCCACGAGCGGCAGTGCTCGAGCGACTGCAGCACCGCGGTCTGGGTCAGCAGCCCGACCAGCCCGGTCTGCTCCGCCAGGGGCACGAAGACGTCCGGCATGACCAGGTCGCGGCGGGGATGGTGCCACCGGGCCAGCGCCTCGAAGCCGACGATGCGGCCGGTGCGGGTGCTCTCCTTCGGCTGGAAGTGCATGACGATCTGCTCGGACTCCAGGGCCGAACGCAGCTCCCCGGCGAGCTGGAGCCGGTCGCTGCTGCGGGAGTCCAGCGCCGGCACGTAGCGAGTCACGCCCGACGCCACACGCTTGGCCTCGTACATGGCCAGGTCGGCGCGCCGGAGCACGGTGGCGGCGTCCGAGCCGTCCTGGGGGACCATCGCGACGCCGACGGAGGCGCCGACCTCCAGGAACGTGCCCTCGACCTCGAACGCTCCGGTCAGCGCGGCGCGGGCCGCACGCGCCGTCGCCACCGCGTCCTCGGGGGACTCGCACCCCCGGATGAGGACGGCGAACTCGTCACCGCCCAGCCGGGCGACGACGGCGCCGACGGGCACGTGGGCGAGGAGGCGGGCCGCGACCTTCTCCAGCAGGAGGTCGCCGACCGGGTGGCCGAGGGCGTCGTTGACCTCCTTGAACCGGTCGAGGTCCAGGAGCAGGACGGCGCCGGGGGCGCCGTCCGCGAGCAGGGCGTCCAGCTCACCGTTGAACAGCGCCCGGTTGCCCAGCCCGGTGAGGTTGTCGTGCGACGCGTCGTAGCGCAGCTGCTCCAGCAGCCGGCCGTTGTGCCACAGCACCTCCGCGTGCGCGACGAGCGTCTGCAGGAGGCGCAGGTCGTCGGCGGTGAAGGTGCTCGCTGCTCCTCGCCGGTTGCTCACCTGCAGGATCGCGACGACCTCGTCGTCGTCCCGCAGCGGGACGAGCAGGGCGTCGCGGACCCCGGACTGGACCAGCCACGCCCGCGCCGCGTGGTCGCGGGTGCCGCGGGGGATGACGATCGGGCCGACCGAGGGCAGCGACGCTCCCGGCTCGTCGTCGTGGGCCGGCGGGCGCAGCCGAAGGATCGCCGACTCGGCGTTGAGCAGCTCTCGCGCCTGGTTCAGCAGCTCGCTGACGACGCCGTCGGCGTCCCGCGACGCCCCGACCGTCTGGGTGAACGCGAAAAGCCGGTTGAGGTCGTGGTGGCGGCGGAGCAGGCGGTAGTAGGCGCGGTGCGCGACCGCCACCACGAGCGCGAGGGCGACGAGGAGCATCAGCCCTGCGGGGGACGTGTTGAGGACCAGGACGGCCATCAGGGCCAACGTCGCGCTCAGGACGCCGGACACCACCAGGGCCCCGACCATCTGGCCGATCTCGCTGCGGGTGGGCCGGCTGCCGAGCATGCGCATCGCCAGGATCACGGCGACCGCGCCCAGCACGTCGACCACCACCACGGCGAGGTAGGTGGCTCCCCAGCTGTCCAGGCCCGGGGAGCGCGTCGGGGCCAGGACGTCCATGAGGGCCACCGCCACGGCCACCTCGAGCGCGAACAGCCCGAGGTTGAAGACCGCCTTGCTGGGCGCCGTCCTGCGGACCGCCAGCACCACGGCAGCCGGGAGCAGCCGGGCCAGCACCAGCCACCCGGGCGGCAGGAGGAACAGCCCGAGGACCAGCGGCATGTCGCTCAACGAGACCGACAGCGCCTGCCCGCGCACCTCGACGTGGAACTTGCTGACCTCGGCGATGCCGTACAGGAGCGCGATGACGGCGACGAGCACCCCCAGACCCAGGGGGTGCTCGATCTCCACGGACCTGGCGAGCAGCAGCAGCCCCAGGCCGGCGACCGCGGCCATGCCGAATCCGCCGGCGACGAGGCCCCAGGTGCCTGACCGGCCGTGGAAGTGGGTCACGTGAGGGATGACAGGGAGGGCCCGGCCGTCCGGCCTGGCCCTCCCTGCCGGCTCAGTCGGAGGTGTCGGTCAGGGACGCGCCGGTGAGGGACGCGCCGGTGAGCGAGGCACCGGTGAGGGACGCGCCGGTGAGGGAGGCGCCGGTGAGGGAGGCGCCGGTGAGGGACGCGCCGGTGAGGGAGGCGCCGGACTTGTCCTTCGGCGCGGCCTGCGCGGGGCTGGCGGTGAGCACGAGCGCGGCACCGACTGCAACGGCGGCGAGGGTCTTCGACAGGGACTTCATGGCGCACTCCTTCTGGATGGGGGCCTACTCAGTGTCGGCCTCACGTCACTGAAAGTGAAGCCTGTTTGCCGTCCGTTCGCGAGTTGCCGCGAACAGCCCAGTGCGCTAGACGGGCTCCCCGGACGGTACCGGATCAGGCCTCGAGCGTGTCGGACCTCAGGTCGCCGGCGTCCAGGATGCGGTACGCGTAGCCCTGCTCGGCGAGGAACCGCTGGCGGTGCGCGGCGAACTCGGTGTCGAGGGTGTCGCGGGCGACGACGGCGTAGAAGCGGGCGGAGCGGCCGTCGGCCTTGGGCCGCAGCAGCCGCCCGAGCCGCTGCGCCTCCTCCTGCCGGGAGCCGAACGACCCGGACACCTGGATGGCGACGCTGGCCTCGGGCAGGTCGACCGAGAAGTTGGCCACCTTGCTCACGACGAGCGTGGTGACCTCCCCGCGCCGGAAGGCGTCGAAGAGGCGCTGGCGCTCCGCCACGGTCGTCTCGCCCTTGATCACGGGGACGTCGAGCCGCTCTGCCAGGTCGTCGAGCTGGTCGATGTACTGCCCGATCACCAGGGTCTGCTCGCCGGCGTGCCGGCGCACGAGCTCCTCCACCACCGGGGTCTTGCTCGCCGACGTCGAGCACAGCCGGTACCGGTCCTCGGGCTCGGCGGTCGCGTAGGCGAGCCGCTCGCCCTCGGGCAGGGTGACCCGCACCTCCAGGCACTCGGCCGGAGCGATGTACCCCTGGGACTCGATCTCCTTCCACGGCGCGTCGTAACGCTTCGGCCCGATGAGGGAGAACACCTCGCCTTCCCGGCCGTCCTCGCGGACGAGGGTCGCGGTCAGGCCGAGCCGGCGGCGGGCCTGCAGGTCCGCGGTCATCCGGAAGATCGGTGCCGGCAGCAGGTGCACCTCGTCGTAGACGATGAGGCCCCAGTCGCGGGCGTCGAACAGCTCCAGGTGGCTGTACGCGCCCTTCCGCCGGGTGGTCATCACCTGGTAGGTGGCGATCGTCACCGGGCGGATCTCCTTGCGGGCCCCGGAGTACTCCCCGATCTCGTCCTCGGTCAGCGAGGTGCGCCGCAGCAGCTCGTCCTTCCACTGCCGCGCCGAGACGGTGTTGGTGACCAGCACGAGCGTCGTCGACCGGGCCCGCGCCATCGCGGCCGCCCCGACGATCGTCTTGCCCGCACCGCACGGCAGGACGACGACGCCGGAGCCGCCGTGCCAGAAGCCCTCGACGGCCTCCCGCTGGTACGGCCGCAGGGACCACCCCTGCTCGGCGAGGTCGATCGGGTGCGCTTCGCCGTCCACGTACCCGGCGAGGTCTTCCGCGGGCCAGCCCAGCTTCAGCAGCACCTGCTTGAGGTTCCCGCGCTCGCTGGGGTGGACGGCGACGGTCTCGGCGTCCAGCCGGGCGCCGACGAGCGGGGTCACCTTCCTGCTGCGGAGCACCTCCTCGAGCACCGGCACGTCCAGCGCCTGCAGCACCAGGCCGTGAGCGGGGTGCTGGAGCAGCTGCAGCCGGCCGTAGCGCGCCATCGTCTCGGCCACGTCCACGAGCAGCGCGTGCGGCACCGGGTACCGCGAGTGCTCCAGCAGGACGTCGACCACCTGCTCGGCGTCGTGCCCGGCGGCC
>JBMOMI010000134.1:0-8266 GCA_049325235.1 Actinomycetota bacterium
GCGACCTCGGGGTTGCGCGCCAGCCAGCCCAGCGCCGCGTCGGCGTCGTCCTCCATGCGCTCGACCGACGCCAGGCCGTAGGCCTCCATCCGCTGGCGCACGGCCTGCACGTCGAGGTCCCCGGTCGCCGCGTCACCGGCGAGGTCGGCGAGGGCCTCGAGGTACAGGTCCAGGGTGCGCACGGTCAGGTAGCCCCCGATCGCGAGCTCGGCGCCGATGACCACGGCGCCCGGGTAGCGGACGGCCAGCCGGAACAGCGCCTGCCCGGCAGCGCCGCCGACCTGCTGCTGGAGCTCGGCGACACCGCGAGCGACCAGCTCGTCGCCGTGCTCGTAGCCCAGCGCTGCGGCGCGGACGCCGGCACCGAGCGCGCCGGCCTGGGCGGCCTGTGCGGCGACGGCCGCCGCCGCGCCCAGCAGCTGCCGCTCGGCCGCGGCCCAGCCCCCGGGGTCGAGCACGGCCGACTGCAGCAGGTCGCCGTCCGCGCACGTGCCGGCCAGCCGGGCGCTGGCCGCGCCCAGCGCCTCGGCAGCTGCGAACAGCGCCCCGGACGCCGCCGCCAGCTCCTCGACGTCCACGACGACGCTGGCCGCGCCCCCGCTCACCTGCATGTGCCCACCTCCGTCAGTGCCTCGACGGCCGCGGCCAGGGCACGGTCGGCGACCTCGGCGCCCGCGTGCGCACCGGTGACCGCCGCGAAGGCCGCCCGCGACAGTCGGACGCGCGGCGCCTCGGGCGCGAGGACGTTCACGGCAGCACCAGCGGCCGGGGCACCGCGTCCTCGAGCGCCCGCCGGGCGATGCGGGCAGCGTCGTCCAGCCCCTGGGTCACGGCCGCCTCCACGGCGCCGGCGAGGGCTGCGACCAGGTCCGCGCGGTGAGAGGCAGCCGCCGCGTGCGCGCGCAGGGCCTGCGCGGCGGCGTCCACCAGGTCCGCGCACTGCCGCACCGCGTCGACCAGCGCCTGCAGTCGCTCGCGGAAGGCGTCCGCGGAGGGCGCGCGCCACTCGAGGCGGCCGGCCGCAGCGAGCCGGGAAGCCGCCGCCCGGAGCTCGGCCGCCAGCTCCTGCACGCGCAGCGCCTCGGCGGCGACCCGGTCGGCCGACGCCTTCCCGGCGGCGACCACCGCCAGCACCCCGTCCATCGTCGTCCTCCTCCGTTCGACCCCGGAGACGCTAGGCGGGCACGGGCAGGGCCGGCAGGGACAACGTCAGAACCTGTGGACAGCCACCCCCCGGACCGGGGCTGTGGAGGGGAAGTCGGATGGGCGACCATGGGCGGGTGCCTGACCCCTACCGCGTCGCCTTCGTCTGCTCCGGCAACATCTGCCGCTCGCCGATGGCGGAGACCGTCGTCCGTGCCATGGCCAACCGGCGGGGTCTCGGCGACTCGCTCGTCCTGTCCTCCTCCGGGACCGGGGACTGGCACGTCGGTGAGCCGGCCGACCGGCGCGCCGTCGCCGCCCTCGCCGCTCGTGGCTACGACGCCTCGAACCACCGGGCCCGCCAGTTCGACCCGAGCGACTTCGACTCCGTCGACCTCGTGGTCGCGCTGGACTCCAGCCACGCCCAGGCCCTGCGCGGATGGGCCCGCACCGCGCAGAACCGTGCCAAGGTGCGGCTGCTGCGGTCGTTCGACCCGAGCGCGGACAGTCACGAGGTCGCCGACCCCTACTACGGCGACGACGACCACTTCGACGAGGTGCTCGACCAGGTCGAGGCCGCGGCCGAGCACCTGCTCGCTCATGTCCGCCGAGAGCTCGGACGCTGAGCGCCACTGATGCGGACCTTCACCAAGCACCGGGACGACGCCCCGCCGGGCTTCTTCGCCGTGGAGGCGGCCGGTCTGCGCTGGCTCGCGGACGCCGGCGGGGCCGCCGTCGCACGCGTGGTCGCGCTGCAGGACAACGGGATCGAGCTCGAGCGGCTGGACGGCGCGACGCCGACGCCCGCTGCCGCGGAGCAGCTCGGTCGGGGCCTCGCCGTCACGCACGCGGCCGGTGCGGACGCCTTCGGGCAGCCACCCGGCGGTTGGACCGGCGACGGCTTCATCGGCCCGCTTCCCCTGCGGCACAGGGCCTTCGACGAGTGGGGCAGGTTCTACGCCACGGTGCGCGTGGAGCCCTACGCCCGGGAGGCCGCTGCGGCCGGCGCGCTCTCGCCGTCCGGTCTGCAGGCGATGGAGCGGGTCTGCGAGCGCCTGCGCGCCGGTGAGTTCGACGACGGCCGCCCGCCGGCACGGATCCACGGGGACCTGTGGAGCGGCAACGTCGTCTGGACGCCGCGCGGCGCCGTCCTCGTCGACCCGGCCGCCCACGGTGGGCACGCCGAGACCGACCTGGCCATGCTGGCGCTCTTCGGCCTGCCGCACCTCGACCGGGTGCTGGCCGCCTACGACGAGGCCGCACCCCTCGCCGACGGCTGGCGGGAGCGGGTCGGCCTGCACCAGCTGCACCCGCTGCTCGTGCACGCCGTGCTGTTCGGCGGCGGCTACGGCGCGCAGGCAGCAGAGGTCGCGCGCCGGTACGCCTGAGTCACAACGCCTTGACCGCGGCGAGCACCTTGGTCAGCGACTCCTTCGCGTCACCGAACAGCAGCGTGGTCTTCGGGTCGTACAGCAGCTCGTTCTCGATGCCCGCGAAGCCGGGACGCATGGAGCGCTTGAGGAACACGACCTGCGCCGCGTCGGCCACCTCGAGGATCGGCATCCCGTAGATCGGGGCACCCGGCGACGTCTTGGCCGCCGGGTTGACGACGTCGTTCGCGCCGACGACCAGCACGACGTCCGCGGTCTTGAACTTCGGGTTGACCTCGTCCATCTCCTGCAGCGACTCGTACGGCACGTTCGCCTCGGCCAGCAGCACGTTCATGTGCCCAGGCATCCGACCCGCGACCGGGTGGATGCCGTAGAGCACCTCGATCCCCTTGGCCTCCAACGTCTCCGCGAGCTCGGCCAGCGTGTGCTGGGCCTGCGCGACGGCCAGCCCGTACCCCGGGACGACGATCACCCGGTGGGCGTAGGCGAGCAGGATCGCCACGTCCTCCGGGGACGCCGAGCGCACGGGCCGGTCGGACACCGCCGTGGAGCCCGCGGTCGACGTCCCGCTCAGCGCGCCGAAGAGGATCCCGGAGATCGAGCGGCCCATCGCCGCGGCCATCAGCCGGGTGAGGATCGTGCCGCTGGCGCCCACGAGCGTGCCGCCGACGAGGAGCACGGTGTTGTCCAGCACCAGGCCGGACGCCGCGACCGCCAGGCCCGTGAAGGCGTTCAGCAGCGAGATGACGATCGGGACGTCGGCCCCGCCGACGGGCAGCACGAGCAGGACGCCGACCAGCAGGCCGAACGCCAGCAGGCCGACCGCCACCGGCGTCGTCCCGGTGGCCAGCAGCGCGCCGGCGAGTCCGAGCGTGGCGACCAGGGAGCCGATCATCAGCGGCCGAGCGCCCGGCAGCACCACCGGCCGGGTGGTCATCACCTCCTGCAGCTTGAGGAACGTGACGACCGACCCGGAGAACGCCAGCGCCCCGACCGGCACCGTGAACGCAACCGCGAGATCACCTCCCCACGACGTCATCTCGGACAGCTCGAGCAGCGCGACCAGCGCCGCCGCGCCACCGCCGACGCCGTTGAACAGCGCCACCAGCTGGGGCATCGCGGTCATCTTCACGCGTCGCGCCGCCGGCACCGCGGCGGCCGTGCCGACCGCCATCGCCGCGAGGATCGGCACGATGTTGTCGAGGTCGTTGGAGAAGAACACGGTCAGCACGGCGACCGCCGCGCCGGCGGCGCCGACGAGGTTGCCGCGCCGCGCCGTCCGCGGTGAGCTCAACCCCTTGAGGGCCAGGATGAACGCGACCGCGGCCACCAGGTAGAGCAGCGCCGTCCAGGTCTCGGGGAGCAGGCTCACCGGGAGACCTCCTTGCCGCCGCGACCGGCTCCTGGCCGGCCGCGGAACATCTCCAGCATCCGGTCGGTCACCACGAACCCGCCGACGAGGTTGACCGTCGCCATGAGGACGGCGAACAGGGCCACGGACAGCGTCACGACGTCGTCCGCGTTGCCGGCCACCAGCACCGACCCGACGAGCACGATGCCGTGGATGGCGTTGGCTCCCGACATCAGCGGGGTGTGCAGGGTGCTGGAGACCTTGGACACCACCTCGAAACCGACGAAGACCGAGAGCACGAAGACGGTGAGGAGGGCGATCGCGTCCATCAGGTGCCGGCCCCTTCCAGGAGGAGGCGGGTGGGTTCGTGCCGCACCTCGCCGTCGTGCGTCAGGCACGTGCCGGCGACGACCTCGTCGTCGAAGTCGGGCTCGACCTTGCCGTCGGAGGTCATCAGCAGCAGGAAGCTGGCGACGTTCTTGGCGTACAGGCGGGAGGCGTCCACGGGCATGGCGGAGCCGGCGTCCCGCATGCCGACGATCGTGACGTCGCCGCCGCCCGCGGACGCCGGCACCGCGACCTCCTCGCCCGGCACCGAGCCCTCGACGTTGCCGCCGGACTCCGCGGCCAGGTCGACGACCACCGAGCCGGGCTTCATGCCGGCGGCCATCTCGGTCGTGACGAGCAGCGGCGCCGCGCGTCCGGGGACGGCGGCCGTGGTCACGACGACGTCCGCCTCGGCGACGTGCGGGGCGAGCAGCTCACGCTGGCGCCGGGCGCGGTCCTCGGTCATCTCCCGCGCGTACCCGCCGGCGCCCTCGAGGGCCTCCAGGTCGAGCTCGACGAACGTGGCGCCCATCGAGCGCACCTCGTCGGCCGAGGAGGCCCGGACGTCGTAGCCGTGGACGACGGCGCCCAGGCGTTTCGCGGTGGCGATCGCCTGGAGGCCGGCCACGCCGGCGCCGAGCACCAGCACCCGCGCCGGCGGGATGGTGCCGGCCGCCGTCATGAACAGCGGGAAGAACCGCGGCAGCCGCATCGCGGCCTCGAGCACGCAGCGGTAGCCGGCCACGAGGGCCTGGGAGGTCAGGGCGTCCATCGACTGGGCGCGCGAGATGCGGGGTACCAGCTCGAGCGCGAAGGACGTCACCCCGGCGTCGCGCAGGGCCGCGACCGTGTGCAGCTCGGTGGACGGCGAGCCGAGGCCGATGGTGATCGCGCCGCGTCTGAGCCTGGCGGGCACCGCCTGGTGCAGCGGCCGCACGTGCAGCAGGACGTCGACCGCGCCGGCGTCGACCGTCTCGACGACGTCGGCGCCGGCGTCCGCGTACGCCTGGTCGGGGACGAAGGCGTGCCGGCCGGCTCCGCGCTGGACGACGACGTCGAGGCCCGCGCCCACCATCTGCGCGACGGTCTCGGGCACGGCGGCCACCCGGCGCTCCCCGGGCAGCACCTCGGCAGGAACCGCGACTCTCACGCGGGCGAACCTAGCGATGACCGTGCGCTGCGGACAGGGATCGAAGGTCCCGGCCCGCGTGTCGCGCGTCACGCTCGGCGGGATCACGGTTCCCCCAAGCGGCCGCCCCCTGTCGGTGGTGGGTGCCACAGTGCTGGCGGAGGCCGATCAGTGGGAACGCGAGGGAGGCACAGCATGACCACCAGAGACACGCCGTGGCCGGAGGGCACCCCCGCGTGGGTGGACCTCATGGTGCCGGACCGGCGTCGCGCCCAGGATTTCTACGGCGCCCTGTTCGGGTGGGACTTCGCCGAGGGGGCGCCGGAGACCGGGTACTACACCCAGGCGTCGGTGGACGGGCGCGTGGTCGCCGGCATCGGTGAGCCGCAGCCCGGGCAGCCGGCTCCGCCCCCGGCCTGGACGACGTACATCGCCGTGGACGACGTCGACCGGGTGACCGAGAAGGCCCGCGAGGCCGGGGCCGCCGTCCTGATGGAGCCGATGGACGTCATGGAGTTCGGCCGGATGGCGGTGCTGTCGGACCCGACCGGGGCGGTGTTCGGCCTCTGGCAGTCCGGCAGCCACACCGGCATGCGGCTGGCGAACGAGCCCGGCTCGGTGACCTGGAACGAGGTGCTCACCCGCGACGTGGACGGCGCCCAGGACTTCTACCGGACGGTGTTCGGCTACTCGTACGGCGACATGAGCAGCGAGCAGATGCGCTACGCCACGATGGACCTCGACGGCTCGTCGTGCGCAGGCATCGGCGACGTCCCGCCGGAGGTGAGTGCCGACGTCCCGGCGCACTGGCAGACGTACTTCGCGGTGCCGGACGCCGACGCCGCGGCGGCGACGGTCCGGGAGCGCGGCGGGCAGGTGCTGCACGAGCCGATGGACACGCCGTACGGGCGGATGGTGATCGCTGCCGGGCCGTTCGGCGAGGTGTTCGGCCTGATGGGTCCGCCGCCGCAGCCGGCCGGCGAGGGGTAGGCGGCCGGTCTGGGACGATGAGGGCCGTGCAGACGGACCAGCGGCCCTCGTCGTCCCAGTCCACCCAGTCGGCCTCGCTCGCCGACGCCGGCATCCCGCTCGGCTCCCTCGACGGCCGCTACCGCGCCGCGGTGGCACCGCTCGTCGAGCACCTGTCGGAGGCCGCGCTCAACCGGGAGCGCCTGCGCGTCGAGGTGGAGTGGCTCGTCCACCTCACCGACCACGGCGTGGTGCCCGGCTCGCGGCGGCTGTCGGACGACGAGAAGACGCTGCTGCGGGGGGTCGTCGCCGGCTTCGGCCCGGACGACGTCGCCGAGCTGGCCGAGATCGAGCGGGTCACCGTGCACGACGTCAAGGCCGTGGAGTACCTGCTCAAGCGGCGGATGGCCGGCACGACCCTGGAGGACGTCACCGAGCTCGTGCACTTCTGCTGCACCAGCGAGGACGTCAACAACCTCGCCTACGCCTTGATGGTGCGGGGAGCGGTCCAGGAGGTCTGGCTGCCGGCGGCGGCCGCGTTGACCGACCAGCTCGCCGGCATGGCGCGGGAGCTGGCCGGCGTCCCCATGCTGGCGCGCACGCACGGCCAGCCGGCGACCCCGACGACGCTCGGCAAGGAGCTCGCCGTCCTGGCGCACCGGCTACGGCGGCAGGTGCGTCGCATCGGGGCCGCGGAGTACCTCGGGAAGATCAACGGGGCGACCGGTACGTGGTCGGCGCACGTCGCCGCCGTCCCGGACGCCGACTGGCCGCGGGTGTCGCGGGAGTTCGTCGAGCACCTGGGGCTCACGTGGAACCCGCTGACCACGCAGATCGAGTCGCACGACTGGCAGGCGGAGCTCTATGCGGACGTCGCGCGGTTCAACCGGGTGCTGCACAACCTCTGCACCGACGTCTGGACCTACATCTCGCTGGGCTACTTCGTGCAGGTGCGGGGGCACGGAACGGTCGGGTCGTCGACGATGCCGCACAAGGTCAACCCGATCCGGTTCGAGAACGCCGAGGCGAACCTGGAGGTGTCGAACGCGCTGTTCGACGTCCTCGGCTCGACGCTGGTGACGTCGCGCCTACAGAGGGATCTCACCGACTCCTCCATGCAGCGCAACATCGGCACCGCGTTCGGGCACTCGCTGCTCGCGATCGACAACGTCCGCCGCGGGCTGGCCGGGCTGGACGCCGACCCGGCCGCGATGGCGCGCGACCTCGACGCCAACTGGGAGGTGCTCGGCGAGGCGGTGCAGTCGGTGATGCGTGCGGCGGGGATCGCGGGCACGCCCGGCATGGAGGAGCCGTACGAGCGGCTCAAGGAGCTGACCCGCGGCCGGCGCGTCGACGCGGACGCTCTGCGGGAGTTCGTCGCCGGGCTCGGGCTGCCGGACGCCGAGCGCGACCGGCTGCTCGCGCTGACGCCGGCGGGCTACGCGGGGCTCGCGTCCCGGCTGGTCGCTGAGTACCTCACCTGAGCGAGACCCCTTCTCGCACGGCCGTTGCGCGACATGTCGTTCGCATCGAGGTCGCCATCCGCGCTCTCGACGCGTTCTCCGCCGACCCGATGCGTCATTCACCCAGTTCGACGCGGCTTGGGACCCTGGCAATCGAGGGCAGCGACGAGGACCGCGAAGTTGAGCTTCGGTTTCTTGTCCCGGGTCGAGAAGAGCCGCTCCTCGTGATTGTGGGTGATTGCCTGGGTGCGGCCCGAGGTCCCGTGCACCGGGGCTTTCGGCTCTGCCGTCCCTGCCCCCTCAGGTACCTAACGTCGTGGCATCCGGGGCGACGAGGCGGCGCCTGGTCATCCGCCGGGTTGCCCGCCTAGTGCTTCTCGCCGTTAGTTCTTCGGGGGTGTGATCCAGGCGGTGGGGTCGCCGAGGTAGAGGCCGCAGGCGGTGTCGAGTGCGTCTTCGGGGCTGCCGGCGGTAGCGCCGTTGGGCAGCATGC
>JBMOMI010000135.1:0-8263 GCA_049325235.1 Actinomycetota bacterium
ACGGCGATCCAGGCGATCGTCACGGCCCGTGTGGCGACCGCGTTGTCCGCTCCGAGGTGGAACCGGTCGAGGTGCACCAGGGTGACGACGAGCGTCAGGGCGGTGAAGACGAAGACCCCGGGCACCGAGACCCGTGCCTGGGCCCACGCCGGGGCTCTCGCCGAGGCGAGCTCGACGGCGGCGCTGGCCCAGTAGGCCGCGCCGAGGAAGGCGGCGGTCACCGGGGGCTGCACGGTCCAGGCGAACCAGTCCGCCGTCCGCTCCGGGATGACGTAGAGCTGCACGCCGGCCAGCGCCACCAGGACGGTCGCCGCGACGAGCAGCCGCCGCATCCCCGGTGTCAGGGGCCGGGCCTCTGCCACGACATCGAACGTCGGGGCCCGGGCCCCGGCTGTCAAGGGAGTCGGGACTCAGGACCGGTAGCGCCGCAGCTCCCGGCGCGCCAGCGACGCCCGGTGCACCTCGTCCGGGCCGTCGGCGATGCGCAGGGTCCTGGCCGCCACCCAGAGCCGGGCCAGCGGGGTGTCCTGGGAGACCCCCGCCCCGCCGTGCACCTGGATCGCGTCGTCCACGACGCGCTGGACGAGCGAGGGCACCAGCACCTTGATCGCCTGGATCTCGGTGTGCGCGCCGGGGTTGCCGGCGGTGTCCATCAGCCACGCGGTCTTGAGGACGAGGAGCCGTGCCGCCTCGAGCTCCACCCTGGCCTGGGCGATGCGGTCGCCGACGACGCCCTGCTCGGCGAGGGGCTTGCCGAACGCGACGCGGTCCAGAGCCCTGCGGCACATGGCCTCCAGCGCCCGCTCCGCCATGCCCAGCAACCGCATGCAGTGGTGGATCCGGCCCGGACCGAGCCGGGCCTGCGCGATGGCGAAGCCCTCGCCCTCGCCTCCGAGGACGTTCGACACGGGCACCCGGACGTCGTCCAGCACCACCTCGGCGTGCCCGCCGTGCCAGGCGTCGTCGTACCCGAACGCCGTCAGGGGGCGGACGACGTGCACGCCCGGGGTCTCGCGGGGGACCAGCACCATGGACTGCCGCTCGTGGCGGGGGACGTCGGGATCGTCCGGGTCGGCCGTCTGCCCCATGACGACCAGCAGCTCGGCCCGCGGGTCCATCGCCCCGGTGGACCACCACTTGCGGCCGCTGATGACGTAGTCGTCGCCGTCGCGCCGGATGCGCGTGCGGATGTTCGTTGCGTCGGACGAGGCGACCTCGGGCTCGGTCATGCAGAAGGCGGACCGGATCCGGCCGTCCAGCAACGGTTCCAGCCACTGCCGTTGCTGCTCGGGAGTACCGAACTGGGCGAGCAGCTCCATGTTGCCGGTGTCGGGGGCGTTGCAGTTCATCGCCTCCGGGGCCAGGTGGGGGCTGCGGCCGGCCAGCTCGGCGAGCGGCGCGTACTGCAGGTTCGTCAGGCCGGCGCCCCACCGCCGGTCGGGCAGGAACAGGTTCCACAGCCCGCGGCGTCGCGCCTCGGCCTTGAGGCCTTCGAGCACGGGAGGGCGCCGCCACGCCTCGCCCTCGGCAGCGGCCAGCGCCACCTCCTCCTCGAAGGTGGGCTCGGCCGGGTAGACGGCCTCGGCGAGGAACGCCTCGAGGCGCGCGACGAGGTCGGTCGTGGTGCGGTCCGGGGCGAAGTCCACGCGTCAGCTCCTGTCCAGGGCGTCGATGCCGGCGGTGACGAGCCCCGGGACCAGCTCGCCGATCCGGTCGAAGCCCTCACCGACGGTCTGCTGCTTGGTCCAGCGGTAGTGGATGCCCTCGAGGATCACCGCGATCTTGAAGAAGCCGAGCGCGGTCGTCCACCGCAGCGCCGCGAGGTCGTCGTCGTCCAGGCCGGTTCGCTCGGCGTAGCGGGCGACGAGCTCGTCGGTCGCCGGGAAGCCGGCCGCCGGCCCGAAGGCCGAGGCGACCGGGCCGGGCGCGCTGCCGAGGCCGTGGGTGTAGGCGACGAGCAGGCCGACGTCGGCGAGGGGGTCGCCGAGGGTGGACATCTCCCAGTCGAGGACGGCGGCGACGCCGAGGGTGTCGGCGTCCAGGACGAGGTTGTCGAGCCGGTAGTCGCCGTGCACGATCCCGGGCCGGCGCCGCGACGACGACTCCGGCGGGACGGTCCCGGCCAGCCGCACGCGCAGCACGTCGATCCCGGGCAGCGGGCGGCTGCGGCTGCGGTCCAGCTGCTGGCCCCAGCGGCGCACCTGCCGGGCGAGGAAGCCCTGGGGGCGTCCGAAGTCGCCCAGCCCTACGGCGTCCGGGTCGACGGCGTGCAGGTCCGCGAGGACGTCGATCATCGCGTCCGCGACGTGGCGCCGCTCGGCGGGCGCCAGCCGGGCGACGTCCTTGCGGGTCCGCAGCACGACGCCGGGAACGCGCTCCATCAGGTAGAACGACGCGCCGATCACCGAGGGGTCGGTGCACAGGGCGACCGTGCGGGGCACCGGCACCGGGGTGCCGGCGAGCGCGGTCAGGACGCGGTGCTCGCGGGCCATGTCGTGGGCGGTGGCCAGCACGTGCCCGAGCGGGGGTCGGCGCAGCACCCACTCGTGGTCGTCGACGTCGAGGGCGTAGGTGAGGTTCGACCGGCCGCCCGCGAACAGCTCTGTGCGTAGCGGTCCGCTCGCGAGGTCCTGCCGGGACAGCCAGTCCCGCAGGCGCGCGACGTCCAGACCGGGCAGGTCACCCGGTTCCGGCGCCTCCCGCGTGGTCACCGTGGCACGCTACCGGGAGGGGGAGTCGATGGTGCGGATCGACAGCGGCGTGCTGCCGCCGGGGTTGGCGTACCTGCGCACCGGGACCGGGCCGCCGCTCGTGGTCCTGCCCGGCCTGAGCGCCCACCACGAGGTGCCGACCGGGAGGAGTCGCCGCTTCGAGCTCGCCCAGTTCGGCGCGCTCGTGCGGCACCGCGAGGTGTGGTGGGTGAACCGGCGCCGCGGCCTGTGCCCGGCCGTGTCCATGGCCGACCTGGCCGACGACTACGCCGACGTGCTGGATTCGCTGTTCGGCCGGCCCGTCGACGTCCTCGGCAGCTCCACCGGCGGCAGCGTGGCGCTGCAGCTGGCCGCCGACCACCCGGACGTCGTCCGGCGGCTGGTGCTGGTGGGCAGCGCCTTCCGGCTGGGGGAGCGGGGCAAGGCGGTCCAGCGCCAGGTGGGCCGGCTGCTGCGGCAGCGGCGGTACCGGGCCGCGGGCTCGGCGTTCTTCGCGATGCTCGGCGGGACGGCGTGGAGCCGCCGGTTGCTCGCCGGCGCCGGCTGGCTGCTGGGCAACCGCTTCTTCGGCACGCACGACACCGGGGACGTCGTGGCGACGATCGAGGCCGAGGACGCGTTCGACCTACGGTCGCGGCTGGGTGGGATCCGGACTCCGACGCTCGTCGTCAGCGGGGACCGGGACGCCTTCTACGACGAGGGGCGGCTGTGCGCGCAGACCGCGGCGTTGATGCCGGACGGCCGTTACGTGCGGTACGCGGGCAAGGGGCACGCCGCGGCGGCGAGCGACCGGCGCCTGGCGCGCGACGTGCTGGCGTTCCTGGACGCGTGATCGTGCGGCTCACCCGGCCGCACGCGGCCGGACCACCTCGCGCAGCTTCGCGCGCCGGCCGGTGATGAGCAGCGCCCGCCGGTAGACGGTGGAGGCGAAGAGGGCCAGCAGGGCGGCGGTCGCCGCGGTGAGCAGCATCGCGACCACGAGCTGCCAGGGCGGCACCTGCCCGCCCGCCCAGCGGATCGGCATCACCAGTGGCGCGGACAGCGGGAACATCGACGCGACGACGCTGACCGTGCTCTCGGCGTCCTCGGTCGAGACCAAGATGCCGAGCAGGTACGCGGCGATCAGCACCATGCTGATCGGGACCACCGTGGTGTTCACCTCGTTCATCTTGTTCACCAGCGCGCCCGCGGCGGCGAACACGAACGCGTATATCAGGAAGCCGAGCACGAACCAGACGACGCCCAGCGCGATGTCGGCCCCCGCCGCGGCGGGCAGGCCGATCGAGTCGGTCACCCGGACGCCGACGACGAGGGGGGTGGCGAGGACGAGCAGCTGGCCGAGGGTGACGGCGCCGACGGCCAGCACCGTGCCGACCATCACCTGGCTGGGTCGCAGGACGGCGAGCAGCACCTCGGAGATCCGGGTCGACTTCTCCACCGCGACCGAGGTGGCGATCGTCGTGCCGGCGAACATCACCGCCAGGTAGAGCACGACGCCGACGAGGAAGCCGGCGCCGGCCCGGTCCACGTCCTGGGCCGCGCCCACGACGACCTGCTCGGGCGGCCGCACCGACTGCAGCTCGGCCACCTGCTGGGGAGAGAGCCCCGCCGCCTCGAGCCGCCGCTGGACCTCCACCGCGGTGACCGCCTGGCTGACCAGGGCAGCGGCGGCGGTGTCGACCTGCGAGGTGGTGAACAGCACGGGGCCGGCGAGTCCGAACTGCGCCCGTCCGTCGTCGACGGCCCGGCGGACGGCGTCCTCGTTCGTTCGTGGCAGGTACTCGGCCTCGACGCCCGCGGCCTGCGCGGCGGCATCCAGGGCTGCGACCAGGTCCGCCGGTGGCTCTCCGACAGTGGCCACCGTGTACGTCGCCGCGTCCTCGCCGAGCAGCTGCGGCACGGAGACCGCGGCGGCCGACAGCAGCAGGAGGACCGCGGTGACGACCTTGAAGGTGCGGGACCGGACGTTCTCCGTGATCGCCCGGACCGCCACCAGGCGGGTCCCCGTCCACCAGCTGCTCATCCCCGGACCTCCTCCGGCGTGGGCCCCCGGCCGGCTGCGCGCAGGAACAGCTGGGACAGGGTCGGCAGGTCCAGCCCGAAGTCGACGACGGTGCCCGCCGCGCGCGCGCCGTCCAGCACCTCCAGCGCGTCGGTGCCCGGGGGCAGTGCCAGCCGCAGCTCGTCGGCCTCGTCGCTGACGACCGCGACCCCGGTGAACGGCCGCAGCCAGTCCCGTGAGCCGTCGAGGAGGTGCAGCCTCAGGTGCCGCTCGCCGGTGCCGGCCCGCAGCTCGGCGACGCCGCCCTCGAGCACGGTGCGGCCGTGGTCGAGCATCACGATGTCCTCGCAGAGGTCCTGGACGAGGTCCAGCTGGTGGCTGGAGAACAGCACCGTGCAGCCGTCTCCCGCGCGCCGGCGCAGCGTCTCGGACAGGCTGACGACCGCGACCGGGTCGAGGCCCGCGAAGGGCTCGTCGAGCACGATGACGTCAGGGTCGTGGACCAGCGCCGTGGCGAGCTGGAGGCGCTGCTGCATGCCGCCGGAGAGCCGGTCGGTGCGCTCGCTCCAGCGCTCGGGCAGCTCGAGCTCGCCGAGCAGGACCCGGGCCCGCTCGCTGGCCTCGCGGCGGGACAGGCCGTGCAGCCGGCCGAAGTAGACCACCTGCTCCCCGGCGGGCATCGCGGGGTAGAGGCCGCGCTCCTGCGGCATGTAGCCCCACTCCCGCCGGTCCTGCCAGGACGCGGGCCGGCCCTCGTGCAGGACGGTGCCGCGGTCGGGGGTCAGCACCCCGAGCAGGACGCGCAGGAGCGTGGTCTTCCCGGCGCCGTTGGGGCCGAGGAGGCCCGTGATCACGCCGGGTGCGACGTCGAACGTCACGCCGTCCAGGGCGACCGTGTCGCCGAACGCGTGCGCGACGTCCCGCACGCCGAGACCCGCGCCGGGCACGCGTTCCGGGACCTGCTCGGTGCTCATGTCCGTCCCCCATCCAGGCGGCCCACCCGTCCACGCTCCGCCGGTGCGCGGCCGCAGGGAGGGGTCGAAGGTCACCGCCCCGGCGGTCCGGACAGGGCGGGGACCAAAGGCCCTGCCCGGCGCTGGTGCGGCACGGCGCAGGCTGGACGCCGGAGGTGGTGGTGATGGAGGTTCTGCTCGTCTACGAGAGCGTGTCGGGGCTGACCCACAGGGTGGCGGAGGCGGTGGCGGACGGCGTCCGGTCGGCGTCGTCGTCGGCGCACGTGACGGTGGCCGGTGTCGGTGACGTGACGGCCGACCAGGTGGCTGCGGCCGACCTGCTGGTCGTCGGCGGCCCGACGCACATGCGGGGCATGAGCACCGAGAGGACCCGTCACATGGGTGTGGAGGGGGAGCAGAAGTCCGCCGCCGCGCACGGCGACGAGCCGCGCGTGGAGCCTGGCGCCGAGGGTCCCGGCCTGCGGGACTGGTTCGACGCCCTGCCGAGGCAACAGCGCCGCACGCCGGCCGCTGCGTTCGACACCAGCGCCGGCTTCTGGCTCGCGGGCGGCGCGCGGCACGGCATCTCCCGGCGGCTGCGCCGGCACGGCTACGAGGTCGTGGCCGAGGAGGCGTTCGAGGTGGAAGGTGACCCGATCCAGCTCAAACCGGGTCAGCTGGACCGGGCCCGCGACTGGGGCGCCGCGCTGCAGCGGCGGCTGGAGGCGGCGTCCACCTGAGCTCAGGACTGAGCCCGGGTGCGGAGGTGGCGGTCGAAGAACGCCACGATCCGCCGGCGGGCGTCCTGCGTGGCGACCGGGTCGTATGCGGTGCCGCTGACCCACGCCAGGAACGCCAGCAGGGGGGTCCGGTCGGCGGGGTCGTGGTCGTTCATGAAGCCGTGGTGGACGCCGGGGTAGACCTTCACGTCGTGGTCGACGCCGAGCTCGGTCAGCGCCCGCTCGAGGCGTTCGGCCGCCCGGTGGCCCATCGGGGTGCCGTCGGCCCCGCCGTAGCTGCCGACCACCGGGCAGGCCCCGCGCAGGGCGTTCACCGGGTCCTTCGGGCAGCCGCCGTAGTTCGTGCTGGACGCCGAGTAGCCCCGGCCCGGAGCCAGCAGCAGCGCGTACCCGCCGCCCATGCAGAACCCGACGATGCCGATGCGGCCCGTGCACTGCGGGTGGCTGGTGAGGAGCTGCCGGGCGGCCTCGACGTCGTCGAGCGTGCGGCCACGACCTCGGGCCATGTCGCGGAACACGGTGACCAGGCAGCGGACCCGGCTGCCCCAGTGGAACAGGTCCGGCGCCACGGCGAGGTACCCGGCGCCCGCCAGCCAGTCGGCCTGGTTCCTCAGGTCGTGGCTCATCCCGGTGAAGTCGTGGACGACGACGACCCCCGGCCACGGCCCCGCGCCGTCCGGGACGGCGAGGTACGCGGGCAGGTCTCCGTGTCGCGTGCTGATGGTCTCCATGGCGGCCCCCTCCGCTCTGGTCGCATCCATCCTCGCAGGAGTCGTGCGGTCCGCGGCTGGGACACCGCGCGGCCAGCCGGACGCCGCGAGCTGAGCTCGGCTGCCGGGTCAGAACGGTGGCGGTCCGAGGTCGTCGTGCGGCTCCGGTGCGTGCGCTGTCTTCCGCGTGGCCGGCTCGACCAGCGCGCGCACCGTCTCGCGCAGGGCGCGGGCGCCCCAGCGGGCGGCGTCGTAGCCGGGCGGAAGTGGCGGCTGTGGATCGACGTCCACCGAGTCGCTGGTGCGAGGACGCGCCAGCGAAGGCGCCGGGAGCGCGGGTGGTGGCCGGGTGCTGAACACGTGGCCGGTGCGGATGGTCCACTCGATCGTGCCGTCCCGCAGGCGGCGCACGCGGATACCGCCGGAGTGCTTCATCCGGTGATGCCTCCTGCAGAGCGGCTGCAGGTTGCAGGCGCACGTCGGGCCGTCCGGCCAGCGCAGCATGTGGTCGAGGTCGCAGCGGACGGAGGGGCGCATGCACCCCGGGACCGTGCACGTGCGGTACCTCGCCCGCACCAGCCGCTCGAGCGCCCGCGAGGGCCGGTAGTCCGATCTGCCGGGCTGCCGGGCCGGGTCCCCGCAGGCACCTCGTGGCGGAGCGCCGGATGGGCGCGGGCCGCCGGAGGGACCCGGCCCCGACGCGAACCCGTCGTTCCCGGGTGGGTCGTCGTCGCCGTCCTGCGGGGTCGACCGCGGGGCGGGCCCGGGCAGCAGCCCTCGCCAGGGCACGAGACGGGCGCTGTCGGCGAGCGCCGTTGCCGCGTCGTACGTGTGCCCGTCGACACCGAGCACGACGCCGGTGACCGGGTCGGTGAGCAACCGGCGCAGGGTGCCACCTCGCTCGGCGATCTCCCTGGCCACGGTCGCCGGAAGGTAGCCGTAGCCCTCCAGCAGGCAGGGTCGGTCGTCCAGGCCGAGCAGGGTGGACGCCGCCATGGTCAGGAGGATGTGCGGCCGGGATCCCGACCACCGGCCGGCGCCCGGGTCCGGAGCGACGCCGGCCGCGGCGTCGTCCAGCACGGACTGCGCCCAGCGCGTGAGCGCGTCGAACCGCGCCGCGTCGATACCGCCGCCGTGCTCCTTCACG
>JBMOMI010000136.1:0-8095 GCA_049325235.1 Actinomycetota bacterium
CTCCCGCACCGGGAGGTGGCCCGCACGGCGGCGGCAAGCCGGACGGCACCGGCAAGCCCTGACCTCGCGTGATCATGGAATCGCGCCACCCTCGCGCGGTGGATCGAGGCATCACCGGAGGCGGTTAGCATTCCTGGGGTGAACGACATCGCCTCGTCCGCCCCCGGAGCCGACCCGTTCGGGTTCGTCGGTCTCACCTACGACGACGTGCTGCTCCTGCCGGGCGAGAGCGACGTCGTCCCCAGCTCGGCCGACACCCGCACGCGGGTGTCCAAGCGGATCGAGCTCGCGGTGCCGCTGCTGTCCAGCGCCATGGACACCGTCACCGAGTCCCGGATGGCGATCGCGATGGCGCGCCAGGGCGGGCTCGGCGTCCTGCACCGGAACCTGGCGGCCGAGGACCAGGCCCACCAGGTGGACCTCGTCAAGCGGTCCGAGGCCGGCATGGTCACGCACCCGGTGACGACGACGCCGGACTCGACCCTCGACGAGGTCGACGCGATGTGCGCCCGGTACCGCATCTCCGGGCTGCCGGTCGTGGAGGCCGACGGTCGCCTGGTCGGCATCATCACGAACCGCGACATGCGCTTCGAGAGCGACGGGAGCCGTCTCGTGCGCGAGGTGATGACGCCGATGCCGCTCGTCACCGGTCCGGTGGGGATCTCGCCCGACGACGCCATGGCGCTGCTGAACCGGCACAAGGTGGAGAAGCTCCCGCTCGTCGACGGCGCGGGCCGCCTGCGAGGTCTCATCACCGTCAAGGACTTCACCAAGCGCGACCAGTACCCGAACGCCACGAAGGACGACGCCGGCCGGCTGCGGGTCGGTGCCGCGATCGGCATCTTCGAGGACGCGTGGAAGCGGGCGATGCTGCTCGTCGAGGCCGGGGTCGACGTCCTCGTCGTCGACATGGCCCACGGACACTCGCGCGGCGTGCTCGAGATGATCCGCCGGCTCAAGGCGGAGCCGGCGGCGGCGCACGTCGACGTGGTCGGCGGCAACGTCGCCACGCGAGCCGCGGCGCAGGCGCTCGTGGACGCGGGCGCGGACGGCGTCAAGGTGGGCGTGGGTCCCGGGTCGATCTGCACGACGCGGGTCGTCGCCGGCGTGGGGGTTCCGCAGGTGACCGCCATCCACGAGGCGGCGCAGGCGTGCGCGCCGGCCGGCGTCCCGGTGATCGGGGACGGCGGGCTGCAGTACTCCGGGGACATCGCCAAGGCCCTCGTCGCCGGCGCGGACACCGTGATGATCGGCTCGCTGCTGGCCGGCTGCGAGGAGAGCCCGGGCGAGCTGGTGTTCATCAACGGCAAGCAGTTCAAGAGCTACCGCGGGATGGGGAGCCTCGGGGCCCAGCAGACCCGCGCCGGCGCCCGGTCCTTCTCCAAGGACCGCTACTTCCAGAACGACGTCGACCTCGACGAGAAGTTCGTGCCGGAGGGCGTCGAGGGCCAGGTGCCGTTCCGTGGGCCGCTCGCGGCGGTCGCGTACCAGCTCGTCGGCGGCCTGCGGCAGTCGATGTTCTACACGGGCGCGTCGACGATCGCCGAGCTCAAGAGCCGCGGCCGCTTCGTGCGGATCACCGCGGCCGGGCTCAAGGAGTCCCACCCCCACGACATCCAGATGACCGTGGAGGCGCCGAACTACGGCACGCGGTGAGCGCGGGTAGCCTGACGCGGTGACCAACGAGATCGAGCTGGGCCGGGGGAAGCGGGGCCGCCGGGCCTACTCCTTCGACGACGTCGCCATCGTGCCGAGCCGGCGTACCCGCGACCCGGAGGAGGTCTCGGTCGCCTGGCAGATCGACGCGTACCACTTCGAGCTGCCCGTGCTGGCGGCGCCGATGGACTCGGTGATGTCCCCGGCGACGGCGGTGACGATGGGACGCCTCGGCGGACTCGGCGTCCTGGACCTCGAGGGGCTCTGGACCCGGTACGCCGAGCCGGAGCCCCTGCTCGCCGAGATCGCCGCCCTCGACGAGGCGACCGCGACCCGGCGGATGCAGGAGATCTACTCCGCCGACATCGACCCCGACCTCGTCACGCAGCGGCTGCGGGAGATCCGCGACGGCGGCGTGACCGTCGCCGGGGCGCTGACGCCGCAGCGCACGCAGCAGCTCTGGAAGACGGTGGTCGACGCGGGAGTCGACCTGTTCGTCATCCGCGGCACCACGGTGTCCGCCGAGCACGTGTCCGGCCGCGCGGAGCCGTTGAACCTCAAGCGCTTCATCTACGAGCTCGACGTCCCGGTCGTCGTCGGCGGCTGCGCGACGTACACCGCGGCCCTGCACCTCATGCGCACCGGCGCCGCGGGCGTGCTCGTCGGGTTCGGCGGCGGAGCTGCCCACACGACCCGCGTCGTCACCGGGATCCACGCGCCGATGGCCACCGCCGTCGCCGACGTCGCGGCCGCGCGGCGCGACTACATGGACGAGTCCGGCGGCCGGTACGTGCACGTCATCGCCGACGGCGGCGTCGGCCGGTCGGGCGACATCGTCAAGGCCGTCGCCTGCGGGGCGGACGCCGTCATGCTCGGGGCGGCGCTCGCCCGCGCCACCGAGGCCCCCGGCCGCGGCTGGCACTGGGGGAGCGAGGCCCACCACCCGGAGCTGCCGCGCGGCGAGCGGGTCAAGGTCGGCACCGTGGCGTCCCTCGAGGAGATCCTGCTCGGACCCGGCCGCGTCGCGGACGGGACGACGAACCTCGTCGGTGCCGTGCGGCGGGCGATGGCCACCACCGGGTACTCGGACCTCAAGGAGTTCCAGCGGGTCGAGGTCGTCGTCTCCCCCTACCAGCCCACATGAGGGGGCCCGCGCAGCCGATGGGGGTCCCGGTGCGTCTCGGTCCCGCCGAGCGAGAAGAGGCGCTGGCCGCGATGGAGTCGACCGAGCTCGACGTCCTCGTCGTCGGAGGCGGTGTCGTCGGTGCCGGGTCCGCGCTGGACGCCGCCACGCGAGGGCTGGCCACCGGCCTCGTCGAGGCGCGCGACTGGGCCAGCGGGACGTCGTCCCGCTCGAGCAAGCTCATCCACGGCGGCCTCCGCTACCTGGAGATGCTGGACTTCGCGCTCGTGCGCGAGGCCCTGGCCGAGCGCAGCCTCCTGCTGCAGCGCCTCGCCCCTCACCTCGTGCGACCCGTCCCGTTCCTGTACCCGTTGCGGCACAGGGGCTGGGAGCGGCCGTACGTCGCGGCGGGCCTCACGCTCTACGACACGATGGGCCTGACCGCGGGCGCGACGCGAGGCCTCCCGCGCCACCGGCACCTCACCCGGCGGGGAGCCCTGCGGGAGGCGCCCAGCCTGCGCCGCGACGCGCTGGTCGGGGCGGTCCAGTACTACGACGCGCAGGTGGACGACGCCCGGCACACGATGAGCGTGGTCCGCACCGCGGCGTCCTACGGCGCGCTGGTGGCCAACCGCGCCAGGGTCGTCGGGTTCCTGCGCGAGGGCGAGCGCGTGGTGGGCGCGCGGATCCGTGACCTGGAGAGCGGGCGCGAGCTGGCCGTGCGGGCCCGGCAGGTGGTCAACGCGACGGGCGTGTGGACCGACGAGACCCAGGCGATGGTCGGCGAGCGCGGGCAGTTCAAGGTGCGGGCGTCCAAGGGGATCCACCTCGTCGTCCCTCGGGACCGGATCCAGTCCCGCACCGGGCTGATCCTGCGGACGGCGACCAGCGTGCTGTTCGTCATACCGTGGGGCCGGCACTGGGTGATCGGGACGACGGACACCGACTGGAACCTCGACAAGGCCCACCCCGCGGCGTCCAGCCGCGACATCGACTACCTGCTGACGCACGTCAACCGGGTGCTGTCGACCCCGCTGACGCGCGAGGACGTCGAAGGCGTCTACGCCGGGCTGCGCCCGCTGCTCGCCGGGGAGAGCGACGTGACGTCGAAGCTGTCGCGCGAGCACGTCGTCGCGCACCCGGTGCCGGGGCTGGTCGTCGTCGCGGGCGGCAAGTACACGACGTACCGGGTGATGGCGCGCGACGCCGTCGACGAGGTGGCCCGCAACCTGGACTTCCGTGTGGCGGACAGCTGCACCGACCAGATCCCGCTCGTCGGCGCCGAGGGCTACGCGGCCGCGTGGAACGGGCGTCGGCGCATCGCCCAGGGCTGTGGCCTGCACGTGGCCCGCGTCGAGCACCTGCTGCAGCGGTACGGGTCGCTGACGTCGGAGGTCCTCGACCTCGTCGCCGCCGACCCGGAGCTGGGCCGTCCGCTCGAGGGCGCCGACGACTACCTGGCGGCCGAGGTCGTCTACGCCGCGGCCGCCGAGGGCGCCAGGCACCTGGACGACGTGCTGACGCGGCGCCTGCGGGTCTCGATCGAGACGTGGGACCGGGGCGTGTCGACCGCCCCGGTGGCGGCCCGGCTGATGGGCGGCGTGCTCGGCTGGAGCGCCGAGCAGACCGAGCGTGAGATCTCGCACTACCTGGCGCGCGTCGAGGCCGAGCGGCTCAGCCAGGAGCAGCCGGACGACGAGACCGCCGACTCCGCGCGGCTGGGAGCCCCGGAGATCGTCCCGGTGGTGTGACGTCCGGCTGGTCAGACGCTGACGACGACCTTGCCGCGGGCTCGGCCTTCCTCGACGTGGCGGATGGCCTCGGCCGTTCGCTCGAGCGGGTAGGTGGCCTCGACGACCGGTCTCAGCGAGCCGGCCTCGATCATTCCGTCAGGGTCAGCAGGTGGGTTACCGGGGGGTAGCGGGCGATTGCTACACAGCCGTAGCATCTGCGCATGGCGAGTGAGACGCTGGCTTCCACCCGGCCCGAGCAGCCCGCGGACGGGCTCCCCTCCCCGGTGCCCCACCCCCTGCACGCGGCGCTGGACGCCGGCCGCGTCGCCCACCTGGTCCAGCGCGTCGTCGCCTCTCCGCGGGCGCAGCGCACCACGACGACCGCCCCGTTCACCGGGCTGCCGCTCGTCACGCTGCCGACCTCGACCGAGGACGACGTGCAGCAGGCCGTGGAGGCGGCCCGCCGCGCGCAGCGGCACTGGGCGCAGGTCCCCGTCCGGCAGCGCGCCGCCGTGCTGCTCCGGCTGCACGACCTCGTCCTCGAGCACCAGGGGGAGGCGCTCGACCTCATCCAGCTGGAGAACGGCAAGTCGCGGGCTCACGCCTTCGAGGAGGTCGCCGACGTCGCGATCGTCGCTCGGCACTACGCCCGCACCGGGCCGCGGCTGCTCGCCGACCGCAAGCGGCCCGGGCTGGTGCCGCTGCTGTCGACCAGTACCGAGGTGCGCCACCCCAAGGGCGTCGTCGGGATCATCGCCCCCTGGAACTACCCGCTGACGCTCGCCGTGTCCGACGCGCTCCCGGCCCTGCTGGCCGGCAACGCGGTGGTCCTCAAGCCCGACAGCCAGACCCCGCTCACCGCGCTGTGGGCGGCCGACCTCCTCGAGCGGGCCGGCCTGCCCGACGGTCTGCTGCAGGTCGTGGTCGGCGACGGCCGGGTGGTGGGGACGGCGATCGTCGACCGCGCCGACTACGTGTGCTTCACCGGCTCGACGGCGACCGGTCGTGTGGTGGCGCAGCGCGCAGCGCACCGACTCGTGGGCTCCTCACTCGAGCTCGGCGGCAAGAACAGCCTGTACGTCACCGAGGACGTCGACGTCGACGTGGCCGCGGAAGGCGCCGTGCGCGCCAGCTACGCCAGCGCCGGCCAGCTGTGCGTCTCCACCGAGCGAGTGCTCGTGCACGAGGCGGTCGCGGACTCCTTCACCGAGGCGTTCCTGCGGCGCGTCGGGCGGCTGCGCCTCGGGGCCGCCCTCGACTTCTCCGCGGACATCGGCTCGTTGGTCTCGCGCGCGCAGCTCGAGGCGGTGACCCGGCACGTGGACGGCGCGGTGGCCGGTGGCGCGCGCGTGCTCGCCGGTGGCCGGCCCCGTCCGGACGTCGGACCGCTGTTCTACGAGCCGACCGTGCTCGACGGGGTGGCGGACGACGTGGAGTGCTGGACGGACGAGACGTTCGGCCCCGTCGTCGCGCTGCGCACCGTGAGCGGGGACGACGAGGCCGTGGCCGTCGCCAACGACACCCCGTACGGCCTGAACGCCAGCGTGTGGGTGCGGGACACGCGCCGGGGCCGGGCGCTCGCACGGCGCATCCAGGCAGGCACGGTGAACGTCAACGAGGGGTACATCGCCGCCTGGGCCAGCGTGGGGGCTCCGATGGGCGGCATGAAGGAGTCGGGCCTCTCCCGCCGGCACGGCGTCGAGGGGCTGACGAAGTACACCGAGTCGCAGACGGTCGGCGTGCACCGCCTCGTGCACCACGGGCTCGGCTTGGGTCGCGTGTACGAGCTGGACGGCGCGACGTGGACTCGTGGGATGACGTTGGGGCTCAAGGCTCTCAAGGCGCTGGGGCGACGATGACGCACTACGACGTCGTGGTCGTCGGCTCGGGGTTCGGCGGCTCGGTCGCGGCACTCCGCCTGTCGGAGAAGGGGTACCGCGTCCTCGTGTACGAGGCGGGCCGGCGGTTCTCCGACTCCGAGCTGCCCCGCACCTCCTGGGACCTGCGGCGGTTCCTGTGGGCACCGGCGCTCGGCTGCTACGGCATCCAGCGCATCCACCGGCTGCGCGACGTCGTCGTCCTCGCCGGCGCGGGTGTCGGTGGGGGATCGCTGAACTACGCGAACACGCTCTACGTTCCCGAAGGTCCGTTCTACACCGACCTGCAGTGGGGCCGGATCACCGACTGGCGGTCCGAGCTGGCCCCTCACTACGACCAGGCGAGCCGCATGCTCGGGGTGGTGACCAACCCCTGCGAGGGCCCGGTCGAGCAGGTGATGCGGGACGTCGCCGCCGACCTGGGGGTGGCCGACACGTTCCGCAAGACACCGGTGGGCGTGCTCTTCGGCGACCGCCCGGGTGAGCGGGTGCCGGACCCGTACTTCGGCGGCGCGGGCCCGGAGCGGACGACGTGCACCGAGTGCGGTTCGTGCATGACCGGGTGCCGCGTCGGCGCCAAGAACACGCTGGTGAAGAACTACCTCGCGCTCGCCGAGCGCATCGGGGCCAGAGTGGAGCCGCTGCGGACCGTCGTCGACATCCGCCCGCTCGACAACGACGGCGGCGCAACGGGTTTCGCGGTGACGACAGAGCACACGGACGCGCGGCGGTGGCGCCGAGCGGCGTCGCGGGTGACGGTGACCGCGGACCACGTCGTGCTCGCTGCGGGCACGTGGGGCACCCAGACGCTGTTGCACCGGCTGCGGGGCACCGGCGTGCTGCCGCGCCTGTCACCGCGGCTGGGCGAGCTGACACGGACGAACTCCGAGGCCCTGGTCGGGGCGATGACGCGACGGGTGCCGCCGGGGGTCGACCTCACGCGCGGCGTGGCCATCACCTCCTCCTTCCACCCGGACGCCACGACGCACGTGGAGAACTGCCGCTACGGCAAGGGCTCCAACGCGATGGGCGTGCTCACCACGCTGCTGGTCGACGGCGGGTCGGTACCCCGGTGGCTGCGGTTCGCCGGCCACGCGCTGCGCCGTCCGGGGGACTTCCTGCGGACGCTGTCCGTGCGCGCGTGGAGCGAGCGGACCGTGATCGGGCTGGTGATGCAGAACGTCGACAACTCGTTGACGGTCCGGGGTCGTCGTCGCCGGCTGGGCCGCGGCTGGGTGCTGACGTCGCAGCAGGGGCACGGCGTGCCGAACCCCACCTGGATCCCCGTGGGGCACGACGCGGTGCGCCGCGTCGCCGCGCGGCTGGCCGAGCGGACCGGCGTCCCGGCCACCACCGGCGGCACGATCGGCGACCTCTTCGACGTCCCGATGACGGCGCACTTCATCGGCGGCTGCCCGATCGGCGAGACGCCCGAGCGCGGCGTGATCGACCCGTACCACCGGGTGCACGGGTACCCGCGCCTGCACGTCGTCGACGGGTCGGCGATCTCGGCGAACCTCGGGGTCAACCCGTCTCTGACGATCACGGCCCAGGCGGAGCGCGCTTTCTCCCTGTGGCCCAACGCCGGCGAGGCCGATCCCCGACCCGGACCGGGGGAGCCGTACCGTCGCCTGGAGCCGGTGGCACCGCGCCGTCCCGCCGTGCCCGCCGGCGCGCCGGGGGCCCTGCGCCTGCGGCCCGCGCGG
>JBMOMI010000137.1:0-2127 GCA_049325235.1 Actinomycetota bacterium
GTGAGCAGGTCCGGACGCACGCCGGCGGCGGCCAGCGGCCGGGCGAGCAGGTGGACGACGGTCAGGTAGCCGCCGACGAAGCGGGCCGTGGCGTCCGCGCCGCCGTGGGCGGCCGACCAGCGCCGGGCGAACTCCGCCCGGCCGGGCAGGGCGGCGCCGGCCGGACCACCGCCGGTGCTCATGCCCTCTCGGCAGCGGCCGGGACGTACCGCGCGCTCGGCCCGGCGCCCAGGGACCGGTAGATCTCCAGCGTCGCCGTCGACCGGTTGAGCGTGTAGAAGTGCAGGCCCGGCGCGCCCTCGGCGAGCAGGTGGTCGGCGAGCGCCGTCGCGGCGTCCACGCCGACCGCGCGGACCGCGGCCGGGTCGTCCGCCACCGCCTCGAGGCGGGCCACCAGCCAGCCGGGCACCGCGGTGCCGGACAGCTCGGCGAACCGCTGGACCTGCCGCAGGTTGGTGACCGGCATCAGCCCGGGGATGATCGGCATCGTGCACCCGTGGGCCGCGGCGGCGTCCCGCAGGCGCAGGTAGTCAGCGGCGTCGAAGAAGAACTGCGTGACGGCGAACTGCGCGCCGGCGTCCTGCTTGGCCGCCAGCACCCGGGCGTCGTGGTCGAGGCTGGGGGACTCCGGGTGCGTCTCGGGGAACGCCGCGACCCCGACGCAGAAGTCCCCGAGGCTGCGCACCAGCCGCACCAGCTCGTCGGCGTGGTCGAGGCCCTCGGGGTGCGCCGTCCACACCCCGCCGGGGCCGCCCGGCGGGTCGCCGCGCAGCGCGAGGACGTTGCGCACGCCGGCGTCGGCGTAGGCGCCGACGACCTGACGCAGCTGGGCCCGCGAGCTGCCCACGCACGTCAGGTGCGCGACCGGCGCCATGGTCGTCTCGCGGGCGATCCGGCCGGTGATCCGCACGGTCCGGTCCCTCGTCGACCCGCCGGCACCGTACGTGACCGAGACGAAGGTCGGCCGCAGCGCCTCGAGCCGGCGCAGGCTCAGCCACAGCTGGGCCTCCGCCGCGTCGTCCCGGGGCGGGAAGAACTCGAACGAGAAGGAGCGGCCACCGGCGGCGAGCAGCTCGGCGAGCGTGTCGTGCACCTGTGCCGTGGCGCCGGGCATCACCGAGGGCAGTCCGAGGGCCATGGGCCCCAGGCTAGGTGCCGCCACGTCCTCAGGTGCATCCGCACGCGCTGCTCCGTCCGAAGGGCAGGTCAGCAAAGCCCCGCCCTAGGCTGGCCGCAGGGCTCGAGCAGCGTCCGCCGGCCCCGAGATGCGTGACAGGAGTTCCCGTGAGCGACCCGATCCCGACCCTGGTGGCCTCCCCGCTGGACGCCGCGGGGCTGCGTTCGAGGGTGCAGGCCGTGCTGGACGGGTTCCTCGCCCGCCAGGGTGAGGTGCTGCAGGAGCTCGGCCCGGACTGCGCGCCGCTCGTGGACTCCGTGCGGCGGCTGCTCGCCGGGGGCAAGCGGCTGCGGCCGGCGTTCTGCTACTGGGGCTGGCGTGGCGCCGGGGGCGCGGACGGCGAGGCGGCGGTCCGCGCAGCCACGTCGCTGGAGCTGTTCCAGGCGGCGGCGCTGATCCACGACGACCTGATGGACTCCTCCGACACCCGCCGAGGCATGCCGGCGGTGCACCGGCAGTTCGCGGCCCTGCACGGGCAGCGCGGCTGGAGGGGCGACCCGGAGCGGTTCGGGCAGGCCGGGGCGATCCTCACCGGGGACCTGTGCCTGTCGTGGAGCGACGAGCTGCTGTGCGACAGCGGGCTGCCCCGCGCCGCGGTGGAGCGGGCCAAGCCGCTGTTCGACCGGATGCGCACCCAGCTCATGGGCGGCCAGTACCTGGACATCCTGGCCCAGGCGGTGGCGTCCGACGGCGGCGACGACCCGGTGGCGCGGGCGCTGCGGGTCGTCCGGTTCAAGAGCGCGAAGTACTCGGTGGAGCACCCGCTCCTCGTCGGGGGTGCCCTCGCCGGGGCGGACGCCGAGCTGATGGCCGCGTACTCGGCCTACGGGCTGCCGCTGGGCGAGGCGTTCCAGCTCCGGGACGACGTCCTGGGCGTGTTCGGCGACCCGTCCGCCACCGGCAAGCCCGCCGGGGACGACCTGCGGGAGGGCAAGCGCACCGTGCTGGTG
>JBMOMI010000137.1:2137-8047 GCA_049325235.1 Actinomycetota bacterium
CTCCGCCGCCCCCGCCCAGGCCCGGGTCCTGGAGGGCCTGCTGGGCCGTCCCGACCTGGACGACGCCGGGGTCGCCGCCCTGCGGTCGGTGATCGTCGAGACCGGCGCGGTCGACACGGTCGAGGCGATGATCGGCGAGCGGGTGCAGGCGGCGGGGCGCGCGCTGGACCGGGCCCCGGTGGCGCCGGAGGCCGCGCGGGTGCTGCACGCGCTCGTCGAGGCCGCGACGGCGAGAGCGGCATGAGGAGGCCGCGCCGGGGCCCGAGAACCGTCAGCGGCCCCACCGACCACGTCGTGGTCGTCGGGGCCGGGCTCGCCGGCCTGTCGGCCGCGATGCGGCTCGCCGGCGCGGGGCGGCGGGTCACCGTCCTGGAGCGCGAGGGGGTGCCCGGCGGGCGGGCCGGGCTGGTGCGCACCGCCACGCCCCACGGGGAGTACCGGTTCGACCCCGGCCCGACGGTGCTGACCATGCCCGAGCTGATCGCCGACTGCTTCGACGCCCTCGACGAGGACATGGCCGACTGGCTGGAGCTCGACCCCGTCGCCCCGCTCTACCGTGCCCGGTTCGCCGACGGCTCGTCCCTCGACGTGCACGCCGACACCGGGGCGATGGCCGCCGAGATCGAGTCGGTCGTCGGCCCGGGCGAGGCGGCCGGCTACCGGCGGTACGTCGACTTCGTGACGCGGCTGTACCGCTACGAGATGCGCGACTTCATCGACCGCAACATCGACTCACCCCTCGACCTCCTCACGCCGAACCTCGCTCGCCTCGTCGCGGCCGGCGGCTTCCGCCGCCTGGCACCGAAGGTCGAGCAGTACCTGACGGACCCCCGCACGCAGCGGGTGTTCTCCTTCCAGTCCCTGTACGCCGGCGTGGCGCCGCACGACGCCCTCGCCCTCTACGCGGTGATCGCGTACATGGACTCGGTCGCCGGCGTCGTCTTCCCTCGCGGAGGCATGCACGCGGTGCCCCGGGCGATGGCCGCGGCCGCCGAGAAGCACGGCGTCGAGGTCCGGTACGGCACCGAGGTGGCCCGCGTCGAGCACTCCGGCGGCCGGGCCCGGGCCGTGGTCACCGCCGACGGGGAGCGCGTGGCGTGCGACGTCGTCGTGCTCACCGCGGACCTGCCGGTCGCCTACCGGGACCTGCTCGGCGTCCGGCCGCGGCGCCTGCGCCGGCTGGAGTACTCGCCGTCGTGCTACCTGCTGCTGGCCGGCTCGACCGCCGCGTACCCGGGGACGGCGCACCACACGATCCTGTTCGGGCAGGCGTGGCGCGAGGTCTTCGCCGAGCTGACCGGTGGCCGGCTGATGAGCGACCCGAGCGTGCTGCTGTCGACCCCGACCGTGTCGGACCCGGCGCTCGCGCCGCCCGGCCGGCACGTCTACTACGTCCTGCTCCCCACGCCGCACACCGGCGCCGGCATCGACTGGGCCGCCATCGCCCCGCGGTACCGCGAGCACGTGCTGAGGACGCTGGAGCACCGCGGGTTCCCCGGCTTCGGCGACGCGATCGAGGTGGAGCACGTCACGACACCGGCCGACTGGGAGGCCCGCGGGATGGCCGCGGGCGCGCCGTTCGCCGCCGCGCACACGTTCCGGCAGACCGGGCCCTTCCGGCCCGGCAACCTCTGGGGCGAGAACGTGGTCTTCGCCGGTTCCGGCACCCTGCCGGGGGTCGGCGTCCCGATGGTGCTCGTCTCCGGCCGGCTCGCCGCCGAGCGGGTGCTCGGCCGCGACCCGGCGTACGCCTCCCGGGCGTGGCGGTGAGGAGGCCGGGCGAGGCGTCGCTGGACGCCGCCGGCATCACCGACCCCGCCCTGCGGGCGGACTTCCTCGTGTGCCGGCGGCTGCACGCCCGGCACGGCCGCACCTACTTCCTGGCCACGGCGCTGCTGCCGCCGCACAAGCGGCCCTACGTGTGGGCGCTCTACGGCTTCGCGCGCCATGCCGACGAGTTCGTCGACTCCCTGGAGGCCCCCGACCCCGACGCGCTGGTGGAGTGGGGGGACGCGTTCCTCGCGGCGCTGGGCGCGGGGCGCCCGCGCGACGCCGTGAGCCGCGCGATGCTCACCACGCTGCGGCGCTGGGACATCCCGCGCGCGCACGTCGAGGCGTTCCTGGCCTCGATGCGGATGGACATCACCCGCACCGGGTACGCCACCTACGCCGACCTCGAGCAGTACATGTACGGGTCGGCCGCGGTGATCGGGCTGCAGATGCTGCCGCTGCTCGAGCCGGCCGACGACGCGGCCGCCCACCACGCGCGGCTGCTCGGTGAGGCGTTCCAGATGTCCAACTTCGTCCGGGACGTCGGCGAGGACCTCGACCGTGGCCGGGTGTACCTGCCGCAGGAGGACCTCGAGGCGGCCGGGGTGAGCCGCGAGGACCTGGTGGCCGGCCGCCGCTGCGGCGTCCTGACGCCGCCCGTGCGCGACCTGCTCGCGTTCGAGGTGGCGCGCACCCGCCGGCTGTACGCGCGGGCCGAGCCGGGCATCGGGATGCTCCACCCGACGAGTCGGGACGCGATCCGCTGCGCCTTCGTCCTCTACCGCGGGATCCTCGACGCCGTCGAGGCCGCCGGCTACCGGGTCCTGGACCGGCGCGTCGCGGTCGGGCCGGCGCGCCGCCTACGGGTGGCCGGGCCGGCGCTGGCCCGGGCCGCCGGCGCCCGCCGCGAGCAGCGGCGGTGGCGGGCCGCCTGAGCCCGGGCGGTCAGAACGCGAGGGCCTGCGCGCGCCGGCGCACCTCGGTCTTGCGGCCGGCGCGCAGCGCCTGGACCGGCGTGCCCGGCAGCGACGGGTCGGGCGTGAACAGCCAGCGGACCATCTCGGCCGGCGAGTAGCCGGCGTCCGACAGGACCGTCAGGGTGCCCGGCAGCTCGGGCATCGGGGCCGGCTCGACGAGCTCCACCGGCACCGACAGCACGTTCCGCTGGCCGCGGCGCACGGCCAGCAGGAGCCGGTCGTCGACCATCCGGCGCACCCGCGACACGTCGGTGCCGAGCCGCTCGGCCACGTCCGGCAGCGCCAGCCAGCCGGAGACCAGGTCGTCCACGTCGTCCAGGTCGCGGGCGTCGTCCACGGGCCCAGCCTGCCACGCCCGCCGCGGCTGCTCGCCTCGCCGGCATCACCCGAGGGGCCGAATTACCTAGATGTAACTGGATGCGTTCCGTCGAAACTCGTGTACGGTCTCATCAGTCACGCCAGTCACAGCACGCTCAACCGACCGATGCACCACTCCAGGCGCAGCAGCACCATCGAGACGAGGGACGCCATGTCGATGTCCGCCGCTTCCCGGGCCGAGGGCGGGTCCGGCCGCGCCAGCCGCCGGACCACCGTGCCGCTCGCCGTCGCCGCCGCGATCGGGACGACGGCGCTCGCCGCCGCACCGGCGAACGCCTACGTGGTCCGTCCCGGCGACACGGTCAGCCACATCGCCGCTCGCACCGGCACCTCCGTGGCGGCGATCGTCGCCGCCAACGGCCTGGACCGCCGCGCCTTCATCCGCGCCGGGCAGACGCTGACCATTCCGGGGCAGTCCACCCTGGCCGCCGCGGCGCCGCAGCGCGCGGCGGGCGGCACCTACACCGTGCGCTCCGGCGACACCGTCAGCCACATCGCCGCCCGCACCGGCACCACCGTGCGCGCGATCATCGCCGCCAACGGCCTGGACGCCCGGGGCTTCATCCGGGCCGGGCAGACCCTGGCCCTGCCCGGGTCGGCGGGAGCGGCGCCCGCCGGCCCGGCGCCGGCCACCGCCGCGCCGGCCGCCACCCCGGCGACGACCACGTACACGGTCAAGGCCGGCGACACCGTCAGCCACATCGCCGCGCGCACCGGGTTCTCGCAGCGCGACCTGCTCTCGCTGAACAGCCTGGGCGCGAGCAGCGTCATCCGGCCCGGTCAGGTGCTGAAGCTGCCCGGCGCCCCGGCACCGACGCCGCCGGTGGCCCCGGTGGTGACGTCCACCACCGCGTACACGGTCAAGGCGGGCGACACCCTGAGCCACATCGCCGCCCGCACCGGGGTCTCGGTGGCGGCACTGCGCGAGGCCAACCCCGCGCTGGACTCCCGCGGCACGATCCGCGTCGGCCAGCAGATCCGGCTCCCGCAGGCCAGCACCCCGATGCCGAACTCGTTCGCCGGGCGGACCTACCCGGACGCGACCGTGCGGGCCGCCACCGCGAACCGGGACGCTCTCGCCGCCCGCACCCTCCCCACGCGCGACCAGATGCGGCACATCATCGCCGACACCGCCCGCCAGTGGGGCGTGGACCCGGCCCTGGCCCTGGCCGTCGCCTACCAGGAGTCCGGCTTCAACATGCGCGCCGTCTCCCCCGCCAACGCCGTCGGCGCGATGCAGGTCATCCCGGCCTCCGGCCGCTGGGCGTCCAGCATGGCCGGCCGCCAGCTGGACCTGCTCGACCCGCAGGACAACGCCACCGCGGGGGTCGTCATCCTGCGGTCGCTGACCCGCGCGGAGCCCGACCTCCCCACCGCGATCGCCGGCTACTACCAGGGCCTGGAGGGCGTCCGGCGCAACGGCATGTACCCGGACACCCGCCGGTACGTGGCCAACGTGCAGACCCTGATGGCCCGCTTCCGCTGACCTGTCCGGTCACGCCGCGGCCCGGCCTGCCGGGACGGCGGCGCCGGCGACCGTAGACTCCTGCGCCGTGGACACCGCGGTGAGCGACCCCCTCGTCGGCCGGTCGGTCGACGGGCGCTACGTCGTCCGCTCCCGCATCGCCCGCGGCGGGATGGCCACGGTCTACCTCGCCACCGACACCCGCCTGGAGCGGGACGTCGCCCTCAAGGTGATGCACCCGCACCTGGCGGACGACGAGCAGTTCGTCGCCCGGTTCCACCGGGAGGCGAAGTCCGCCGCGCGGCTGTCGCACCCCGGCGTCGTCGCGGTCTACGACCAGGGCGCCGAGGACGGCACCGTCTACCTCGCGATGGAGTACGTCGAGGGCCAGACGCTGCGGGACCTGCTCGCCGAGTCCGGGCCGCTGACGCCCCGCGAGGCCCTCGGCATCCTCGAGCCCGTGCTCGACGCGCTCGGCGCCGCGCACCGGGCCGGCATCGTCCACCGCGACGTCAAGCCGGAGAACGTCCTGCTCGCCGACGACGGGCGGGTCAAGGTCGCGGACTTCGGGCTGGCCCGGGCCGCCACGTCCGCCGCCAGCAGCACCACCCAGGGCATGCTCATCGGCACCGTCGCCTACCTGTCCCCCGAGCTCGTGCTGCGCGGCGTCGCCGACTCCCGCAGCGACGTCTACGCCGCCGGGGTGATGCTCTACGAGATGCTCACCGGCCGGCAGCCGTTCACCGGCGAGGTCCCGATCCAGGTCGCCTACCAGCACGTCAACGCCGACGTGCCACCCCCGTCGGACGTCGTCCCGGGCCTGCCCGAGGACCTCGACGACCTCGTCCAGTGGGCGACCGCACGCGACCCCGACTCCCGGCCCGAGGACGCGCGGGTCCTGCTCGCCGAGCTGCGCGAGGTGCGCCGCAGCCTGTCCACCGACCAGCTCGACCACGAGGCGGACCCCACCGAGACGGCCGCCGCGCCCGAGGAGAGCGACGGCCGCACGCTCGCGCTGCCCCGCGAGGGCCGGGCCCTCGCGCTGCCCGTCGGGGAGAGCCGGGACCCCCACGACTGGGGGTACGGGCCCGGGGGCAGGCGCCGCCGCCGCGGGCTGGTCGCCCTCGTGCTCGTGCTCGTCGCGGCCCTGGCCCTGGGTGCCGGCGGGTGGTGGTTCGCGGCCGGACCGGGGGCCTACACGGCCACCCCGGACGTCGTCGGGGACCCGGTCGCGCAGGCTCAGCAGCAGCTCACCGACGCCGGGCTGCGCTCCACGGTGTCCGAGAGCTTCTCCGACACCGTCCCGGCCGGCATCGTCGT